>JBDSGA010000175.1:0-29297 GCA_039919235.1 Thermomonas sp.
TGGGCTTGATCCGCGACGAGGCCGATGAAGCCGCGTTGCCGGAAGAGTACGAGGCGCTGCTGGTGGATGCGGACGCGATGGTGCGGCCGGCGGAGCTGGTGGAGGACGAGTTGATATTGGCGTTGCCGGTGGTGGCGATATCCCCGGATGCCGAGGTGGTTGAGCGCGATTTCGCGCCCACCAGCGAGGAAGCAGCTGCAGCCAATCCGTTCACCGCGTTGGCAGGCTTGAAGAAAAATTGAAAGAGTTTGCCGAGAGTTTGAGTTACGCGTTTCGAATCACCGATCATCGCGGCTTGGCCGCACCGTAGCGGTCCCGTATTCATTGTTTTGGAGTTGCAAGATGGCTGTTCAGAAATCCCGCGTTTCCCCGTCACGCCGTGGCATGCGCCGCGCCCACGACGCCCTGCCCGCCAAACAGTTGGCCACGGATCCGACCAGCGGCGAGACCCATATTCGCCACCACGTGACCGCTGACGGTTATTACCGCGGCAAGCAGGTCATCGCGCCCAAGGTCAAGGTCGCAGACGAAGAGTGATCCACGGCCGCAAGGTCGTGTGAGTGTCCAAGCCCGGCCGCGCCATTGGTGCGGCCGTTGGCGTTTCTGCGTTTCGCGTCATTGGCCCCGCCGCGCTATCTTGGCAGGCCTGCAAGGAGCTTTCCGCATGACCCAGTCGTCCACGTCACCGCGCCTTTACTCCCGGATTGCCGGCACCGGCAGTTATCTTCCGGAAAAGGTGCTGACCAACAAGGACCTGGCCGAGTTCGTGGATACCAGCGACGAGTGGATCACCTCGCGCACCGGCATCCGGGAACGTCATGTGGCCGCGGAAGGCGAGCTCACCAGCGACCTGTCCCTGCATGCCGCGCGTCGCGCGCTTGAAGCGGCGGGCGTGGATGCCTCCGAGATCGACCTGATCATCGTCGGCACCACCACGCCGGATCTGATCTTCCCGTCCACCGCCTGCATCCTGCAGCACAAGTTGGGTATTGCCGGCTGTCCGGCATTCGACGTCAATGCGGCGTGTTCCGGCTTCATTTATGCGCTGACTGTCGCCGACAAATTCATCCAGTCCGGCGCCTCCAAGACTGCTTTAGTGGTCGGTGCGGAAACCCTGACCCTGATTCTGGACTGGACCGACCGCGGCACCTGTGTGCTGTTTGGCGATGGCGCGGGCGCGGTGGTGCTGAAGGCAGATAGCGACACCGGCATCCTCAGCACCCACATGCATGCTGACGGCAGCAAGAAAGAGCTGCTATGGAACCCGGTTGGCGTGTCCACCGGCTTCAAGCCTGATGAACTGAATGCGGGCGTGCGCGTGCTGATGACGGGCAACGAAGTCTTCAAACATGCGGTCAAGGCGCTCGACAGCGTGGTCGATGAAGCGTTGCAGGCCAATGGCATGACCCGCGACCAACTCGACTGGCTGGTGCCGCACCAGGCGAATCTGCGCATCATCGAAGCGACCGCCAAACGTTTGGCGATGCCGATGGAGCGGGTCATCGTGACCGTCGACCGGCATGGCAACACATCCTCCGGTTCGGTGCCGTTGGCGCTGGACGAAGCCGTGCGTTCCGGGCGCGTGCAACGTGGCCAGCTGGTGCTGCTGGAAGCGTTCGGCGGTGGTTTTACCTGGGGTTCGGTGCTGCTGCGCTATTGACGCTGGCGTGCACCATACGCGCCGGTACAGGCGCGTTAGAGCAATTGCTCGTATCATGCGCGTCCGCATGAGGGGCTCGTTCCGCGCGTGATTGATTCCAAACCTTCCACATCGCTGGCGTTCGTGTTCCCGGGCCAGGGCTCGCAGTCGGTCGGCATGCTTGCCGAGCTGGCTGAATCGCATCCGGCCATTCGCGCCACCTTCGACGAGGCGTCCGCGGGTGCTGGCGTTGATCTGTGGGCATTGTCCCAGGCCGGCCCAGAAGCACAGCTCAATCGCACCGAATACACCCAGCCGGCGTTGCTCGCCGCAGGCGTGGCGGTCTGGCGTTTGTGGCAACAGCAAGGTGGCATGCAGCCTTCGGTGCTCGCTGGCCATAGCCTGGGCGAATACACCGCACTGGTGGCCGCGCAGGCGCTGGCCTTGCA
The DNA here is from genome assembly GCA_039919235.1 of Thermomonas sp. Classification (GTDB taxonomy): domain Bacteria; phylum Pseudomonadota; class Gammaproteobacteria; order Xanthomonadales; family Xanthomonadaceae; genus Thermomonas. Next base: position 2,089 of record JBDSGA010000175.1, read on the forward strand.
TGACGCCGCACACTTGGTCCGTATCCGTGGCCAGCTCATGCAGGAGGCCGCGCCCGCGGGCACCGGGGCGATGGCCGCGGTCCTCGGCGCGGACGATGCATTGGTGCGCGAGGTATGCGATGTAGTCTCCGGCACCGAAGTGGTGGTGCCTGCGAATTACAACTCGCCGGGCCAGATCGTCATCGGCGGTCATGCCGCCGCCGTGGATGCTGCATTGGAAATACTCGCAGAACGTGGCGTGAGAAAGACGGTGAAGCTGGCGGTCAGCGTGCCTTCGCATACGCCTTTGATGCGCGATGCCGCCAATCGGCTGACCGAGACCATGGCCGGTCTCGCGTGGCAGCTGCCATCGATTCCGGTGGTGCAAAACGTTGACGCGCGGATCCACGACAGTATCGATTCGATTCGCGACGCACTGGCACGCCAGCTCTACCTGCCGGTGCAATGGACGGATTGCGTGCAGGCATTGGCAGCGCGTGGCGTCACCCGGATCGGCGAATGCGGCCCGGGCAAGGTGCTGGCCGGATTGACCAAGCGCATCGACAAATCACTCGAAGCTCGCGCGCTGGGAAGCGTGGGCGACTTCGAGGCTGCAATCGGGGAATGGAAAGCATGAGCGAGCAAGACTTGAAGGGCGCATCTTTGAAAGGAGAAGTCGCACTGGTCACCGGCGCATCGCGCGGGATTGGCGCGGCGATCGCGGATGAACTCGCTGCGCGTGGTGCCACCGTAATCGGCACCGCAACCTCTGATGGCGGCGCACTTGCGATTGGCGAACGGCTGGCCGCCGTTGGTGGCCATGGTCGCCGCCTGCAAGTCAACGAGGCCGGCGCGATCGAGGCGCTGATCGACGCCGTGTCCAGCGAATTCGGCAGCATTTCGATCCTGGTCAACAACGCCGGCATTACCCGTGACAACTTGCTGATGCGGATGAAGGACGAAGACTGGCAGGCGATCATCGACACCAACCTGACCAGCGTCTTCCGCAGCTCCAAGGCGGTGTTGCGCGGCATGATGAAGGCGCGCAAGGGCCGCATCATCAACATCGCATCCGTGATCGGGGTGACCGGCAATGCCGGCCAGGCCAATTACGCCGCGGCGAAGGCCGGCATCATCGCGTTCAGCAAGTCGCTGGCGAAGGAAATTGGTTCGCGCGGGATCACCGTGAATGTGGTGGCGCCCGGCTTCATTGCCACAGACATGACCGCTGACTTGTCCGAGCAGGTGCGCGACGCGATGCTCCAGCAGATCGCGCTCGGTCGCCTCGGCGAGCCGGCGGATATAGCAAAAGCAGTTGCGTTCCTGGCCGGGCCGTCCGCGGCCTACATCACCGGCGAAACCCTGCACGTCAATGGCGGAATGTACATGGCGTGAGCTTTCCATCCGGGAATGTCGCGTCCCGGCTTGCGCAGGCCGGCTTTCCCGTACACTACCCACCTGAAACAACCGACTCCCGGGAGGAGTAATCCAACATGAGCACCATCGAAGAGCGCGTCAAGAAAATCGTCGTCGAACAACTGGGCGTCAAGGAAGAAGACGTCACCACCAGCGCGTCATTCGTCGACGACCTCGGTGCGGATTCGCTGGACACCGTCGAGTTGGTGATGGCGCTCGAAGAAGAGTTCGAGTGCGAGATTCCGGATGAAGATGCCGAGAAGATCACCTCCGTGCAGCAGGCAATCGATTACGTGAAGGCCCACGTCAAGGCTTGAAGCCGGGACTGGGATATCGCGCCGGGGCCGCTGATGCGGCCCCGAGCGTTTGTGGGTCTGGCGGCGTCATCGCCGTTTCATAGCGCTACAGGATCAATCTGAGGAGACGTCATGTCGAAGCGACGCGTCGTGGTGACCGGTATGGGCATGCTGTCGCCCTTGGGCAATGACCTGGCCAGCAGCTGGGACGGGATCATCCATGGTCGGTCCGGGATTGGCCTGGTGACCAGTTTCGATGCATCGAGCTATCCGACCCGGATTGCCGGCGAGATTCGCGACTTCGATGTCACCCAATGGGTGCCGCCGAAGGATGCAAAGAAGATGGACCCGTTCATCCATTACGGGGTGGCGGCGTCGATGATGGCGATGCAAGACGCGGGCCTTGAAGTGACCGACGCCAATGCCGAGCGCATCGGCGCGATCCTTGGGTCTGGGATCGGCGGCATCCTCGGTATCGAGGAAACCGCGGTGAAGCTGCACGTGGGCGGGGTGCGCAAGATCAGCCCATTCTACGTGCCCAGCACGATCATCAACATGTTGCCTGGCCAGATCAGCTTGCTGACGGGTATCAAGGGCCCCAATTTTTCCGCTGTCTCCGCGTGCGCGACCGCCAATCATTCCATCGGCATGGCGATGCGCCTGATCCAGTACGGAGATGCCGACGTGATGGTCGCCGGTGGCGCCGAACGTGGCAGCTCGCCGACCTCGATGGGCGGGTTCTGCGCGATGAAGGCGATGAGTACTCGCAATGACGATCCGCACGCGGCATCCCGTCCGTGGGATGCGGGTCGCGATGGGTTTGTGATGGGTGATGGCGCCGGCGTGCTGGTGCTGGAGGAGTACGAATATGCCAAGGCCCGCGGTGCTCGCATCTATTGCGAGCTAGCCGGTTTTGGTGCATCCGCCGACGCCTTCCACATGACCGCGCCTAGCGATAATGGTGAGGGCCCGGCGCGCTGCATGGTCGCCGCGTTCAAGGATGCGGGTATCAATGCTGATGAAGTTGGTTACCTCAATGCGCACGGTACTTCGACGCCGCTTGGCGATCTGGCTGAAACCTTGGCGATCAAGCGCGCACTAGGAGACCACGCGTACAAGACCATGATCAGCTCGACCAAGTCGATGACCGGGCATTTGCTCGGTGCCGCTGGTGGCGTGGAAGCGATCTTCTCGGTCAAGGCACTGCAAACAGGGATTATCCCGCCGACCATCAACCTGGAAAATCCTGGCGAAGGTTGCGACCTGGACTACGTGCCGAATACCGCGCGCGATGCAAAGGTCGACGTCGTCGTGTCGAATGGCTTCGGCTTCGGTGGCACCAACGGCACGCTGGTATTCCGACGTCTCTGATGCTTCATCTTTCCCCTGTCTTCCGGGGAAAGCTTGGGTGGGGTGCTCTTCTCTGATGATCACCCGAGTCCTTCCCGCCGACATTGACTTGCTGGCCCTGTATCGGCTAGCACCGGATCGCTATCCGGTCCTATTCGAATCCAGCGCCAGCGGCGCCCACGGTCGTTGGGACATGCTGCTCGCCCATGCCGGCGAACGCCTCCAACTGCACCCTGACGGGGTGGTCCGCGATCACCATGATCGGGTCCATGCGGGAACATTCCTCGATGTGTTGGATGTTCATTGGCGCACCCTGCGATGCAAGCGCGAGGGCGCTGCGGCGTTTCCTTTCCGTGGTGGCTGGGCGTTGTTCCTGGGCTATGAACTTGCCGCGCAGATGGAACCGGTCCTGCAGTTGCCCACCGCCGATAGCGGCTTGCCGGTAGCTTGCGCATTGCGCTGCCCCGCCGCCGTGTTGCGCGATCGGGTGAGTGGCGTATGTGTTGCCATAGCCGAGCCCGAACACGCTGGTTGGCTGGATCAAATTGAAGTCGACATCGCCGAAACGCATGACGTGCCACCCTTGCCAGCATGGAAACCGCCGGTCGATGTACGCGAAGAAGCACCGCAACGCTTTACCGATGGTGTGACACGCATCCTGGACTACCTCGCTGCTGGGGACGTTTTCCAGGTCAACCTGTCGCGCGGTTGGCAGGCCACGTTTGAAAAAACGCTTGAACCCGCCTCGCTGTTCCAGCGCCTGCGCGAGCACAATCCCGCGCCATTCGCAGGCATCTTCAATGGCGGTGCATTCCATGGTTCGGTCTGGAGCGTGGTCAGCGCCTCGCCGGAGCGACTGGTGTCCGTGCATGGGTATGAGGTCGCGACACGACCGATCGCTGGCACGCGGCCACGTTTCGATGGTGATGACGATGCCACACGCATCAGCGAGCTGGTCGGCCATCCGAAGGAGCGCGCGGAACACGTGATGCTGATCGATCTGGAGCGCAATGATCTCGGTCGTGTGTGCATGCCGGGGAGCGTCGTGGTGGATGAATTGATGGGGGTCGAAAGCTACGCGCACGTGCACCACATCGTCAGCAATGTGCGCGGTGAGTTGCGGGACGATGTCACGCCCGGCGCGGCGATCGCAGCGGTATTTCCCGGCGGCACGATTACCGGATGCCCGAAGATCCGTTGCATGCAGATCATCGCGGAACTCGAAGGCCAGGGCCGTGGCGCCTACACGGGCGCGATGGGCTGGCTCAACCGCGATGGCGACATGGACCTCAACATCCTGATCCGCAGCGCCGAAATTGAAGCAGACGTGCTGCGCTTCCGGACCGGCGCCGGCATCGTGATCGATTCCGATCCACGGCACGAACTCGACGAAACGCGGGCCAAGGCGCGCGGCATGTTGCGTGCGCTTGGGGTGGCGGAATGAGCGTTCGTATCTTCAGTGGCGAAACCCCGGTCGATGCATGTCCACCGGATGACCGTGGCTGGGCCTATGGCGATGGCGTGTTCGAAACCATGCGCGTGCATGCGGGCAGCGTGCCGCTGTGGTCGCGTCATAGCGAGCGGCTGCATCGTGGCGCGCAACGATTGGCGATGCCGTTGCCGCGCATGAATGTGGTCGAGGCGCAGATCGAAGATGTCATCGACGGTTGCGATGCGGGAGTGCTCAAGCTGCTGGTCACCCGCGGAAGTAGTGGGCGTGGCTACGCGCCGCCGGGCGATCCAACGCCGACGTGGATGCTGGCCTTGCATCCACTGCCGGCCATACCTGCGCAAGGCTTGCGACTGCACTGGTGCGACACGCGCCTGGCCGTGCAACCCCGGCTTGCGGGCATCAAGCACTGCAATCGGCTGGAGCAAGTGCTGGCGCGCGCTGAATGCGTGCAGGCCGGCTGTGACGAAGGCTTGATGCGCAGCAGCCCCGGCGGTGTGGTCTGTGCCACTGCAGCCAACCTGCTGTTGTTGCGCGATGGCGTCTGGTCGACGCCGCCGGTCGAGGCTTGCGGCGTTGCCGGCATATGTCGTGGTTGGCTGGTGGAACGTGGTTTGGTTGAGGTAGCGGAGCTGAGCCTACGGCAGGTCGAGAGTGCTGACGCACTGGCCCTGTGCAATGCGGTGCGCGGTATCCTGCCGGTTGCATCGTTGGCTGAGTGCGAATGGCCTATGCATGAACGTGTCGTTGAGTTGCAGGGGCATTTGGCCCAGGCGTTTCCCATGTTCCAGGTGATCCAGGAGGTTGCGTGAGTCGTCGTTCATCCAAGGCTTCCGGTGGCGCATTGAAGCGATTTCTGGTCCTCCTCCTCGTGGTTGCCATCGCCGCGGGTGCATGGACCTGGCAGCGTTACCAGGGCTTTGCGAATGCGCCCTTGATCGGTGTCGAGGCGGGCGACAGCCTGCTGGTAGCGCGCGGTGATTCGCTGGAATCGGTGTTGCGCACACTGCAAGCCGGTGGCGTGCGCACGGGCGAACCACTGCAGTGGAAACTGCTTGCGCGCAAGCTGGGCGCCGCCGGTAAATTGCAGGTCGGCGAATACGCGCTCAAGCCCGGCATCGACCCACAGCAACTGCTGGTGGCGATGCGCGACGGCAAGGTCGTGCGACGCAAGTTCACGATTGTCGAAGGCTGGAATATCCGCGAGCTGCGTACCGCTTTGGCCAAAGTCGAGTTGCTCGAACATGCCTCCAAGGACATGGACGATGCCGCGCTGATGCGCGCGCTCGAGCATGCCGGCGAGCATCCAGAGGGTCGCTTCCTGCCGGAGACCTATGCCTGGGTCCGCGGTGACACTGATCTGAATGTGTTGCGACGGGCCTATCAGGCGATGGACAAAGCACTTGATGCGGCTTGGACATCACGTGTGGAAGGCCTGCCGCTGAACTCGAAGAACGAAGTGCTGACGCTGGCTTCGATCATCGAAAAGGAAACCGGTATTGCAGAGGAGCGCCCTGCGATTGCCGGGGTTTTCGTGCGCAGGATTAAGGTCGGCATGCGCCTGCAGACGGATCCCACCGTGATCTACGGGATGGGCGCCGCCTATGCCGGCAATATTCGCCGCAGTGACCTCACCACCGATACGCCCTACAACACCTATACCCGCGACGGCCTGCCGCCAACGCCGATCGCGATGCCCGGCGTGGCTGCCTTGCGTGCGGCGACGCATCCGGCGGATGGCGATGCGTTGTATTTCGTCGCCGTCGGCGATGGCAGCGGCCGCCACGTGTTCACTCGTTCGCTGGCCGAGCATCAGGACGCGGTACGAGACTACCTGCAACGTTATCGCGCCCAGCAACAGGTGGCCCCGAAGTGACGCCATCCGCATTGGTCGTCGAGCCGCGCTTGATCACACTTGAGGGTGGCGAGGGCGTCGGCAAGAGCACTGTGCTTGCCGCGTTGCGCGATGCGTTGCTCGCCGATGGCTGCGAAGTGGTGAGTACGCGCGAACCCGGTGGCACCCCCTTGGCCGAGCGCATCCGCGAACTGCTGCTGGATCCATCGCACGAAGCCGCATCGCCGCGCACCGAATTGCTGTTGATGTTCGCGTCGCGCGCGCAACACGTCGCCGAACGCATCCTGCCGGCGCTGCGGCGAGGTGCTTGGGTGATCAGTGACCGCTTCACCGATTCCAGCCATGCCTACCAGGGCGCTGGTCGAGGCCTCGATGGTGAATTCATCGATGCGCTTGAGCAACACGTCGTCGGCATCGAGCCGGGCCTGACGCTGTTGCTGGACCTTGGCATCGCCCATGGCCGCGAACGCACGCGTGGTCGCGACTTGCTGCCGGATCGCATCGAACGCGAACGCGACGAATTCTTCGAGCGCGTGCGTGGCGGATTCCTTGCGCGTGCAGCCGAGCATCCGCGGCGGTTTCGGGTCATCGATGCCAGTCCTGCCGCAAACGTGGTCGCGGACACGGCGGTCGCTGCCCTCAATCGTTATCGCGAGGGCTTGACGTGAACTTCTTGCCTGCATTGAGCCCATGGCAGCAACGCACCTACCAGCACGCGGCGTCGGCGCTGGCGGGCGGACAAATGGGTCATGCAACGTTGATCGTCGGGCCGGAGCATCTCGGCAAGCGGGTGCTGGCAGAACACCTCGCATGTCGCGTGCTATGCCTGTCACCACGCACGGACGGCGAGGCCTGTGGCAGTTGCCGAAGCTGCACATTGTTCGCGTCGCGTTCGCAATACGACCCGCTGGAGACGCGCCCGGATGGCACGCCGTCGCAGCCGTGGGGGCATAGCGCGCATCCCGACCTGATGTTCATCGGCTACGAAATCAACCAGAAAACCGGCAAGCCACGCGCGGAACTGGTCATTGAGCAAGTGCGTTCGTTGTCGGAGAAACTCACGCTGACGCCGCGCATGGGCGACAACGTGGTGGCGATCGTCGATCCCGCCGACGCGATCAATTACAACGCGTTCAACGCCCTGCTCAAGACCCTTGAAGAACCGCAGCCGGGTCGCTACTTGTGGCTGCTGTCGAGTAATCCCGCACGTTTGCCAGCGACCATTCGCAGCCGTTGCCAGCGCTTGGAATTACGCCTGCCACCACACGCGGAAGCGCTGGAATGGCTGAGGGCGCGCGGGCATGCAGCGACCACCGCTAATGAGGCACTGGACGCCGCGCGCGGACACCCCGGATTGGCCGATGCGTGGATGGCCAATGACGGCATGACCTTGCGCCGTAGCGTGCACAAGGATGCCGGTGCCTTGCAGAGCGGGCAGGCGGCGGCGGTGGAGCTTGCGCAGCGTTGGGTGGCGGATGGGCGCGCGGAAGAGCGCTTGCGCCATCTCGCCGACCTGGCCTTGCACGAGGCGTCGGGCTTGACCGATCCTGCCCGAACCCGCACGCTGGCCGCGCGTTTCGATGCCGCCAATCGCACGCGCAACTTGCTGCGGACCACGGTGCGCGCGGATCTGGCGGTAGCGGAAACATTGTTGGGATGGTGCAAATGAAGGGGACAGCATGAGCGGACCAACAGGCGCAGGCGGCGCGCGGCAGGGCATCCTGTCGCTGGTAGTGAAGGACAAGAGCGCGCTGTACAGCGCCTACATGCCCTATATCAAGCAGGGCGGCATCTTCGTGCCGACCACGCGCCGTTATTTCATCGGCGATGAAGTGTTCCTGCTGCTGACCCTGCCGGATTCATCCGAACGCCTGCCAGTGGCGGGCAAGGTCTGCTGGGTCACGCCGACGGGCGCGCAGGGCAACCGGGTCGCGGGCATCGGTGTGCAGTTTGCCGACACGTCAGAAGGCGAACAGGTGCGCGGCAAGATCGAAACCACGCTGGCCGGCACCATGAACGCGGATCAGCCGACCCAGACGATGTAGCCGGAGAATTAAACCGGGGTTTTGGGCGTCTTTTTCTTCGTGTGTCAGCTGATCACTTCGGCATCCGCGCGCAGTGCAGGTGAATCCCAGCCTTGGCGTGGCGCAAAGCGGTCGCCATGCGCAGCCTGCAACGCTTGAAGTCGGGCCAGCAAGACCTCTGCTCCGGTATCGCGGATATATTGGATCGGGCCGCCACGGAACGGCGCAAAGCCCGTACCAAAGATCACCCCGGCATCCAGCAGTTCGGCATCGGTGACCACGCCATCGTGCAGGCAAGCTACGGCTTCGTTGAGCAGCGGGAGGATCAGTCGATCTTCCAGATCGGCGGGCGCCTGGTAATTCGCAGGCATTTCGGGCTTTTGCGGCTTGCCGTTTTCCCAGCGATAGATGCCCTGGTTATCTTTCTTGCCACGCTTGCCCGGTTCGGGCGGCGTTTGCAGTGCGACCGGAATTGGCAGACCGAGGAAGGGCGCGAGTTCAGCGCCAACGCCAGACGCGACGTCCAGGCCCACGGTATCGACCAGCTCGATCGGACCCATCGGCATGCCGAACCTGACCGCGGCCTTGTCGATGGCAGGTCCCGGAATGCCCTCGGCATAGGCAGTCATCGCTTCAAGCATGTACGGGAACAGCACGCGGTTGACCAGGAAACCAGGTGTGCCGGCGACCGGTACCGGCAGTTTGTCGAGCTTCTTGCAGAACGCGGCCAGCCGCTGCCGGGTCTCCGTCGCCATGCCATCGTGGTGGATGATTTCCACCAGCGGCATCAACGCGACCGGGTTGAAATAATGCAGGCCAGCGAACTGCGCCGGACGTGCGATATGCCCGCGAAGATCCGTGAGCGGGATCGAAGAGGTATTGGTGGTCAGCAGTGCGTCGGCCTTCATCCGGGGCTCGACGCTGGCGTACAAATCCCGCTTCGCTTGTGACTGTTCGATGATCGCCTCGATCACGAGGTCCGCATGGACGACGCCATTTCCGGCCAGATCGCCATGCAATCGCGCGGACACCGCGGGACGTTTCGCCTCGTCTTTCACCCGCTGGGTGAAGAGTTTCTGCGAACGCGTGAGCGCGGCATCGATGAAGCGCTGTTCGCGATCCTGCAGGGTGACTTCAAAGCCCTTGTACGCGGCCCACGCGGCGATGTCGCCGCCCATCACGCCGGCGCCGACCACATGTACCTTGGTGATGCCGCAGTCCTCCCCGCCGAACGCCTTGAGCCGTTCCTGCAGGAAGAACACCCGGATCAGGTTCTTCGCGGTCGAGGTGCCGGCAAGCTTCACGACGGCTTTTCTTTCCGCTGCGATGCGCGCCTGCACGCCGCTGCCGCCGCTGCGCTTCCATGCGTCGATTAACGCATAGGGCGCCGGGTAATGCGCCTTTGGTGCCTTGCGTGCAACTTGCTTGATCAGCATCGGCGCCAGGATCTGGCGTGCCGGCCACGAATTCGTCAGCCAACCCAGTGCGCGTTGCTTGAATGGGCGCTGCGTCCCACGCTTGAGCATGTCGAACGCTGCATCCAGCAACAGCGCGGGTTCCACCACCTTGTCGATCAGTCCGATTGCGCGCGCGGCCGTGGCAGAGAGCGTGCGCCCGGTCAGCATCATGTCGAAGGCGGCCGGCGCGCCCACCAGTCGCGGCAAACGGGCGCTGCCGCCCCAACCCGGGAAAATGCCGAGCTTGATTTCAGGCAGCCCGATGCGCGCATCGCTTGCCGCAACCCGATGGCGGCAGGCTAGCGAGATCTCGGTGCCGCCGCCCATGCAGAAGCCCTGGATCGCGGCGACCGTCGGGCAGGGTAGTTCGGCGAGCCGCTGGAAGGCCTGCTGGCCGAGCTGGATGAAGTCGCCGACTTGTCCGCGCTGGTCAAGCACCTGCAATGCCTTGAGGTCTGCGCCCGCGGCGAACGCGGTTTTCGCCGAACGCACCACCAATCCCTTTGGCGGCTCCATCGCGATGCGTTCCAGCAGTGATTCGAGCTCCAGCAGCACGTCCTGGTTGAAGGTGTTGACGGCTGCGTCGGCGCGGTCGAAGGACAGGACCAGCACGCCGTCGTCGCGACGCTCCACCTGCCAATGCTGGAAGCGAAGGCCGTCGAAGCCGTTGTTGCCGGGGACTGCGGCCATGGGGCGTACCATCCGTATGAGTATGCGTGGGGAGCCCTATCATCCCGGCGCGGCTTGAATGGCGTCAAATGCGGCACCACGTCATCAGCTGCGGCATCACCTGCGGGAACTTCAATCCCCACTCACGGTCATAACGTCCGGAAGCACCGGGCCCACCTTCGAGGCACCGGCGCGAAATGGAAGAGGATGACGTGTCGCAAGCCTTGGATCAGGATCTGGTTGCCCGCGTGCAGCGCGGTGACAGTGCCGCCTTCGACCTGCTGGTGCGCAAATACCAGCATCGGGTGGCCGCGCTGATCTCGCGCTACATCCACGACTGGAGCGAAGTGCAGGATGTCGCCCAGGACACGTTCATCCGCGCCTATCGCGCGATTGGCGGCTTTCGCGGCGACGCGCAGTTCTCGACGTGGCTGCACCGGATTGCGGTGAACACCGCCAAGAACCACCTGGTTGCGGGTAACCGGCGGCCACCGACCGATGACATCGAGATCGAAGATGCCGAGCAGTTCGAGTCGGGCCTGCGCCTGCGCGACAACGACACCCCCGAACGTGAATTGATGCGCCAACAACTGGAACAAACGGTGCTGCGCGCGGTCGAAGAACTGCCGCAGGAATTGCGCGAGGCGATCACCTTCCGCGAAGTGGAAGGCATGAGTTACGAGGAGATTTCCGAACGCATGGCATGCCCCATCGGCACGGTGCGTTCACGTATCTTCCGGGCACGCGAAGCCATCGATGAGCGGATGAGACCGCTGCTGGAAAATGACAACGTCCGCAACCGCGCGCACGCATGAGCCGCGCAAACGAGAGCACAGGCATTGAAGACCACCGGCATGAATAACGAGATCGCCATGGATGCCACCGACCTGACCCAACTGAGCAGCCGTGAACAGCTATCCGCGTTGATGGATGGCGCGTTGCCGGCGGACGAGACCCGCTTTCTACTGCGTCGCCTGCAGCACGATGACTCGCTTGCGGAATGCTGGGAGCGATGGCGACTGTCTGCAGAAGTGATGCGCGGATTGGCGCCTACGCAACGGCTGCCTTCCGATTTCGCATCGCGCGTAGCCGCCTCGCTGCGCGGTGATGAGTTGCATGCAACAAGTACGACCGACACCGCATCGGCCGCCAAGTCTGGCGTGCGTTCGCACGCATGGCTGCGCTGGGGTGGCGGCGCGGCGATGGCAGCGTCACTTGCGGTTGTTGCGTTCATGACGCAGCAGGCCGGCCTGGAATCTCCGGGCAACCTGCCAGACAACACAATCGTCGCCGCGACCAATGCATCACCATCGTTTGCGAGCGCCGCGATTGCCGTTGCCAGCGCGCCTACGCCCAGCAAGCCCGCGACGCAGGATCCCGCAAACGCCGGCTTCGAATCCCAGACCGCTGCACTGGCCTCCGCAGTCGCAATCATCACCAAGCCTTCGCGTAACACCCGCCGTGCAGGCACTCAAATCCATGCGACGCAAGCCGCGATACTGCCTGCCGTGAATGAGGTGCAGTCCCCGGTAATCGGGGCTGCCGTTGCCGTCAGTACGATCCTGCCATTGATGCCGCAGGCTGGCATCACCACCCGGCCTTGGCCGCGCTCGGTCTTGCCGCAATACGGCAATGCGGGCATGTCTGTTGGCTTTGGTGACAGTGCGGGCAACAGCGTGTCCTACAATCCGTTCCAGGTACGCACGCAGATCGGCAACTTGCCATCGAAATTGAGCGGACACCTTGATGGGCAGGCTGACAAGCCGCCTGCAAGTGACCGCGATGGTGAGGGGCAAGAGCGTGCTGCCGGCAGCGAGTCGCCGCAGCCTTGATTGCGCCATGGCGCGCTTATTGTCCCGCGTTTTAATTTCCAATCTCCCACAGCAAACGAGGATTCGTCCACGATGCCTGCCGTCACGCGTACGCCCGTCATTCGCCCCGTCCTGCTTTCCGCAGCCCTTGCATTAGCCATCGGCGGCGGCGTGGGTTGGTATTCGTCTGCAGCCGCGCAGACGCCGCAGCAGGCGACCGCGCCTGCGCCGCAACTGGTGATCGGCTTGCCTGATTTCACCCATTTGGTAGATGAAGTTGGGCCCGCAGTGGTGAGCGTTGAAGCTGAAACCGGCAGCAAGCCGCAGGTGGCCGTGCAACGCGGGCAGTCCCCGCAAATGCCCGACGACGAGCAGATCCCCGAATTCTTCCGGCGCTTCTTCGGTCCGGGCGGCATGCAGGTACCCGGGATGCCCGGCCAGCAGCAGGAGCGGCCCCGGGGCGTTTCGCAAGGCACCGGGTTCATCATCTCCAGTGACGGCTACGTACTCACCAACCGCCACGTGGTCGACGGCGCCGACACCGTGCGGATTCGGCTTGCCGATCGTCGCGAATTCACCGCCAAAGTGGTGGGCAGCGATGAGCAATCCGACGTGGCCCTGCTCAAGATTGCCGCCAGCAACCTGCCCACCCTGCGCATCGGTGATTCCAAGACGTTGAAGTCAGGCCAATGGGTGGTGGCAATCGGGTCGCCGTTTGGCCTCGATCATTCCGTAACGGCCGGCATCGTCAGCGCGGTGGGTCGCGCCAATCCTTACGCCGACCAACGCTATGTGCCGTTCATACAGACCGACGTGGCGATCAACCGTGGCAATTCCGGTGGCCCGCTACTGGATACGCGCGGCCAGGTGGTGGGCATCAATTCGCAGATTTTCAGTAATTCAGGCGGCTACATGGGCGTGAGCTTCGCGATCCCGATCGATGTGGCGATGAATGCCGTGCAGCAGCTCAAGGCGACCGGCAAGGTCACCCGCGGGCAATTGGGTGTGCAGATCCAGGCCATGAGCCGGGACAACGCAAAGGCGCTGGGCTTGGCCGACGCGAGTGGCGCGCTCGTCGCAGGGGTTGAACCCGGCAGCGCGGCGCAGAAGGCCGGCATCCAGCGCATGGACGTCATCAACCGCGTTAACGGCCGAACGATCAACGATTCCAGCGATCTACCGCCGATCATCGGGGCCATGACGCCGGGTACCAAGGTGACGTTGGATCTGATCCGCGAAGGCAAGCCGCGCACAGTCACCGCGGTGCTCACCCAGCTTGATGAGCGCGCGGCTGGAGCGTCGATCGGCGAGGCAGATGGAAATGACAGCAACCCGCGCCCGGCCTCGGCAGCCCAGTCCAACGCGCTCGGCATCGTCGGCGAAGATCTGGATGGCGCACAACGCCGCCAGCTTGGCCTGCAGTCGAACGAGGGTGTACTGATCTCCCGGGTCGAAGGCATGGCCGCACGCGAAGCGGGCTTGCGGCCCGGCGACGTGATCCTCGCGGTCGGTCGCAATGATGTGGGCAGCGCTGGCGCCTTGAATACCCAATTGCGCTCGGCCAAGGCAGGCCAGGCCATCATGTTGCTGGTGCGTCGTGGCGGTGGCACTCAATACGTGACCATCACGCCTAAGGAGGGCTGACGCAGACCGTGCTGCATGGAAGGATGGGCCGGGGCGCTGTGCGATAATGCCCTATTTACTCCAAGCGGCCGTGTTCCTTCGGCCCATTGACCGAAGTAGCCCCTCTCCATGCAGCACGACGCCATGCGGAACATCCGCAATTTCTCGATCATCGCCCACATCGATCACGGCAAGTCGACCTTGGCTGATCGCATCATCCAGTTGTGCGGCGGCCTGCAGGATCGCGAGATGGAAGCGCAGGTGCTGGACAGCAATCCGATCGAGCGCGAGCGTGGGATCACCATAAAGGCGCAGTCGGTGTCCTTGCCGTACACCGCGATGGACGGGCAGGTTTACCAGCTCAATTTCATCGATACGCCCGGCCACGTTGATTTTTCCTACGAGGTGAGTCGTTCGCTGGCCGCCTGCGAAGGCGCGCTGCTGGTGGTCGATGCGGCCCAGGGCGTGGAAGCGCAGTCCGTCGCCAACTGCTACACCGCAGTGGAGCAGGGGCTGGAAGTGGTACCGGTGATCAACAAGATCGACTTGCCAACGGCCGACATCGAGAAGGTCAAGGAAGAGATCGAGGCGGTGATCGGCATCGACGCCGAAGACGCCGTGGCGATCAGCGCCAAGACTGGTCTCAACGTGCGCGACGTACTGGAAGCGATCGTGCTGCGCATCCCACCGCCCAAGGCGCGCGATACCGACAAGCTGCAGGCGCTGATCATTGATTCCTGGTTCGACAACTATCTCGGCGTTGTCAGCTTGGTGCGCGTCATGCAGGGCGAGATCGTGCCTGGTTCCAAGATTCTGGTCATGTCGACCGGGCGCACCCACCTGGTCGACAAGGTCGGCGTGTTCACGCCCAAGCGCAAGGATTTACCCAGGCTCGGCGCCGGCGAAGTGGGCTGGATCAATGCGTCGATCAAGGACGTGCACGGCGCGCCGGTGGGCGACACGCTGACGCTTGCCTCCGACCCTGCGCTGCATGCGCTGCCAGGCTTCCAGGAAATGCAGCCACGCGTGTTCGCCGGCCTGTTCCCGATCGATGCGGAAGACTATCCGGACCTGCGCGAGGCGCTCGACAAGCTGCGTTTGAACGATGCGGCGCTGCGCTTCGAACCTGAAAGTTCCGAGGCGATGGGCTTCGGCTTTCGTTGCGGCTTCCTCGGCATGCTGCACATGGAAATCGTGCAAGAGCGGCTGGAGCGCGAGTACGACTTGAACCTGATCTCCACTGCGCCAACCGTCATCTACGAAGTCCTCAAGACCGACGGCAGCATCATGCAGATGGACAACCCCGCCAAACTGCCGCCGATCAACCAAGTGCAGGAAATCCGGGAACCCATCATCCGCGCGAACATCCTGACCCCGCCGGACTACATCGGCAACGTGATCAAATTATGCGAAGAGAAGCGCGGCGTGCAGGTCGGGATCACCTACATGGCGAGCCAGGTCCAGGTGAGTTATGAATTGCCGATGGCCGAGGTGGTGCTCGACTTCTTCGATCGGCTGAAATCGGTCAGTCGCGGCTATGCATCGCTTGATTACCAGTTCATCCGGTTCGAGGCTGGCCCCTTCGTGCGCGTGGATACGTTGATCAATGGTGACAAGGTCGATGCGCTCTCGCTCATCGTGCACCGCTCGCATGCAGATCGGCGTGGCCGGGAGCTCACCGAGAAGATGAAGGAGTTGATCCCGCGGCAAATGTTCGATGTGGCGATCCAGGCCGCAGTGGGCGCGCAAGTGATCGCCCGCACGACCGTCAAGGCGATGCGCAAGAACGTGCTGGCCAAGTGCTACGGCGGCGATGCGTCACGCAAGAAGAAGTTGCTGGAGAAACAGAAGGCAGGCAAGAAGCGGATGAAGCAGGTCGGCAACGTGGAAATTCCGCAGGAAGCCTTCCTGGCCGTGTTGCAGATGGATAACAAGTGATCGTGATCGATCCATTACCGATGGAGTGCGCACAATGATGGTGTGGTTTGAAACGATCCTGGTCGTGTTGACCACGTTGAGCGGCGTGATCTGGCTGCTGGACAAGCTGTTCCTGGCCAAGCGCCGCGCGGCTGCCTCAGGCCTGCTGGAAGAGGCCAAGGAACCCGTCATCGTGGATTACGCCAAGGCGTTCTTCCCGATCCTGGCCCTGGTGCTGGGTTTGCGCAGTTTCGTTGCCGAGCCCTTCCGGATCCCGTCCAGTTCGATGATGCCGACCCTGCTGACCGGCGATTTCATCCTGGTCAACAAGTTCGCTTTTGGCTTGCGCTGGCCAATCACCAACAAGAAATTCCTCGACATCGGCGATCCGCAACGTGGTGACGTGGTGGTGTTCCATCCGCCGCATCACCCCAAGGAAGACTGGATCAAGCGGGTGATTGGCCTGCCGGGGGACACGATCGGATACCACGACAACAAGGTCACCATCAACGGAAAGGTCCTGCCCTACCGAAGCGAAGGGTTTTACCAGGGGACAGGCCAAGGTACGCAGGAAACCGGGTCCACCAAATTGACCGAAGGGTTGCCGGGACGACCGCATTTCGTGTTGGAATGGGAGAATGTCACCGGGGAGGGTGACTGGACGGTGCCGGCAGGGCATTATTTCGTGATGGGGGATAATCGCGACAACAGCGAGGATGGTCGGTTCTGGCCGACTCACTTCTTGCCGGAAGCCAACCTGCGCGGCAAGGCGTTTCTGGTCTGGATGAATTTCGACCGCAGCGCCCACCATGTGGTGGATGTTTCAAGAATTGGTACGCGTATCCAGTAATCCGGCACACTCTGGGATCAAGGGGAGCAGCAATGAACCGCAAGCACAGTGGCATTACGATGATCGGTTTCCTGATCACCCTCGCGGTGATCATGCTCTTCGTTTATTGCGGCATGAAGATCATCCCGATGTACACCGAGTTCTACTCGGTCAAGCAGGCATTGGCAGGCATGGCCAACGAACCTGATTTGGGTTCGGCGTCCAAAGACAAGATCCGGGAGATGTTCCGGCGTCGGATGGACATGAGTTACGCGAATACCGTCCTGAAAATCGATCCGCTCAAGATCGAAGCCACCGACAGCGGCTATATGCTGACCGTGGACTACGAGCGCCGCGAGGAGTTGATCGCCAACCTCGACATCGTGGGCAAGTTCCATACCGCACAGGCGTTGACGCGCGGTGGCGCCGGGTCCAATTAAATTGCCGCAGGGGAAATTCGCCGGCCATGCGTTCATTGATGCTGGCCTGCTGCAGCAGGCGTTGACCCATCGCAGCGCGGGCAGTCCACACAACGAACGGCTTGAGTTCCTTGGCGATGCGCTGGTCAATCAGATCGTCGCCGAATCCTTGTACCTGGCGTGGCCGCGCGCCGATGAAGGCGCGTTGACACGGGCTCGTGCGGAACTGGTGCGCGAGTCGGCACTGGCCGGAATAGCGCGCGACCTGAACCTGGGCGAACACTTGGTGCTGGGTCCGGGCGAGATGAAGACCGGTGGTCATCGCCGCGATTCGATCCTGGCTGATGCAGTAGAAGCCTTGGTTGCAGCGATTCACCTGGATGCCGGCTTCGATACATGCAAGGTTGTTGTCTTGAAGTGGTTTGTCCCATTGATGGCCGCATTGCCGCCTCCCCACAAAGTTGGCAAGGATCCCAAGACGCGCCTGCAGGAATGGTTGCAGGGACGTCAACGAAGCCTGCCGCTTTATGCGCTTGTCGAGGAAGCCGGCGACGACCATGCGCGTATTTTCAAGGTCAGTTGCACACTGTCCGAATCGGCAATGATTACCATGGGAGAGGGCAGCTCACGTCGCGCCGCCGAACAGCAGGCCGCCGAAGCAGCCATGCAGGAGATCGAGGCATGAGTGAACAAGCGCAACGCAGTGGCGCGATAGCGGTCATTGGTCGTCCCAACGTCGGTAAATCGACCTTGGTCAATGCCTTGGTCGGCGCCAAGATCAGCATCACCTCGAACCGCCCGCAGACCACGCGGCATCGGCTGCTTGGCATCGCCACGTTTCCGGAAGGGCAGCTGCAACTGGTGGACACGCCCGGCATCCATGGCGAACAGGGCAAGCGCTCCGGCAAGGCCATGAATCGGATGATGAACCGCGCGGCGCGCGGCGCACTGGAAGGCGTGGACGCGGCCGTGCTGGTGATCGAGGCTGGACGCTGGGACGCCGAAGACGGATTGGCGTTTGACGCGCTCCGCGAAGGCGGGCTGCCGGTCGTGCTGGTGGTCAACCAGGTGGATAAGTTCAAGGACAAGAGCGCGCTGTTGCCGTTCATCACCAAAGTCACCGAGGGGCGCGCGTTCGCCGCCGTGCATCCGCTGTCCGCGCTCAAGCGCAAGGGCCTGGAATCGCTGGTGGAGACGCTGCTGCAATTGATGCCGGAAGCGCAGCCTGAGTTTGCCGAGGACGAGATCACCGATAAAAGCCAGCGCTTCCTGGCCGGCGAACTCGTGCGCGAACAGTTGATGCGCCAACTCGGCGACGAATTGCCGTATGCCACCACCGTCGAGGTGGAGCGTTTCGAGGAAGAGCCCTCGCCGAAGGGGGGCGTGATGTATCGCATCGATGCGGTGATCTGGGTCGAGCGCGACGGCCAGAAGGCCATCGTCATCGGCAAGGGTGGCGAGCGCCTGCGCGAGATCGGTAGCCGCGCGCGCCTGCAGATGGAGCGCCTGTTCGACAGCAAGGTGTTCCTGCAGACCTGGGTGCGCGTACGCGAAGGTTGGTCGGACGACGAAGCCGCGTTGCGCTCGCTCGGCTACCACGACTGAGCCATGCAGCGTTACGTCGGCGAGCCGGCGTTCGTGCTGCACGCGCGCCCATGGCGCGAGACCAGCTTGCTGGTAGAAGTATTGAGTGCCGAGCATGGCCGCATCGGCTTGCTGGCGCGCGGTGTGCAGGGGCCGAAGCGACATGTGCTGCGCGCTGCCTTGCAGCCGCTGCAATCCATCCGCTTCGATGCCGTCCAACGTGGCGAACTGGCCCAACTGACGACAGCGGAAGCGGTGGATGCGGCGCCCTTGCTGCGCGGCGACGCCACGATGGCAGGGTTCTACCTCAACGAATTGTGCCTGCGGCTGGCCCCGCGACAGGACCCGCAGCCCGAGTTGCATGCAGCGTACGCAGTAACTCGCGAACGGCTGGGGCAACATGAGCCCCTGGCCTGGACGCTGCGCCGTTTCGAACGCGACCTGCTGGACGCGCTTGGTGTGGGTTTCGCGCTGGATGCCGATGGCGATGGTTCGCCGCTGGATCCTGCCGCGCGTTACCTGCTGGATCCCGAACACGGCCCGCGTCGCGCGTTCAATGACCGCGGCCAGCAGCGCAATGCGGCGGCGACCGGGCGCGGCCTACTGGCATTGGCCGCCGATGCGATGCCGGGCCGCGAGGATCTGGCCAGCTTGCGCCTGCCACTTCGCAGTTTGCTGCTGCACTATCTGGATGGTCGTGGCCTGAAATCCTGGGACATGCTGGGTGATCTGGGGCGTTTATCCGCCGCTCGACCAGCCTGATTTCAGGACCTCGGTGACCTCGGATTGCAGCGCTGCCAACGCGTCCATGTCCAACGGCATGGCTTGTAGCTGGCGCACCGCATGGCCCAGCCGCGCCGCACCCACGAACCCGCAACTCGCGACCAGACGATGCAGTTCATCGCGCACGCCAGCCGCGTTGCCCTGGATGCAGGCTTGGGTGATGCGATGCCGCTGGCCCGGCAGTTCTTCCCGGAACAGGCCGCGCAAGGCATCGACGTTGGCGCGTTGGCCACCTAGAGCGGCGAGTGACGCCGCATCGTCCCAACGTGGCAAGTCGGCCATCTGCGCCGCGGTTGGCATTGCATTCGGTAAGTGCCGTTGCAGAGCCAGCTTCAGGTCTGTCACGCCAATGGGCTTGCGCAATACCTCCGCGAATCCGGCCGCCAGCAGCTCGTCCCGCAACGTGGTTTCGCCAGCGGCCGTATGGGCGAGGGCAGGCGCAGTGATGCCACGCTCGCGCAGCGCCTGCAGCAATTTCAGGCCACTTCCGTCAGGCAGGTGGGCATCGATCAGAAGCAGCGCATGGGCGTAGCCACCCGCCATGACCACTGCTTCGGCCACACTGCCAGCCACGTCGACCTGCGCCGGCAGCGATGCCGTGACGTCACCCAAATAGGCGGCACTGACCAGGTCGTCTTCGACCACCAGGATCCGCGGCATCGAAGGCGGCTGTGGTTCGTTCATCGCACTCTCGCGGTGGCTGGGTATGCTGCGCGCATGTCGCGGCCCATATTAACTGTTCCCGTCTTGTTGGCTGCGCTGCTATTGGCGTCGCCGTGGGCGCAGGCACGGGTCGCGCAGGCACGCATTGCCAAGGTCACCACGTCCGTGGCCACGTTGGAACAGGTTCGGGTGAAGCTCGATTGGCCCGATGCCGCAAGCGCGGGCACGCTTGACGTCTGGGCGACGCGAGTGGACGCGCCCGATCTCGGCTACGCCTATCGCGACTTGCATTGGCAATGTCGGTTGCTGCGTGCGGAACACGATGGCTGGAAATGCGATGGCCCCATCCGGTCCGGCAACGCAGCACCGCTGCACTTGGCCGTACATTTCGATGCCGCCGTGACCCAGGCATCGTTGAGCCAGGGCCCGGCGCGGATCGCACTGGATCGCAATGCAGCCAGTCCGGACTTGACCGGTTTGGACCTCACCAAGGTGCCACTGCGCTGGACGCAGGCCTTGCTGGCAAAGGCGTGGCCCGACGCTCGAATCAAGGCGGGCGAATTCGACGGCAAGTTACTCATCGATGCGAGCGTGGGGCGGCCTTTGCGCATCGCAGGCCCGCTCAGCGTGCGTGGTCTCGGACTGGAAACCGCTGATGCGAGCACGGCGGCCGAACACCTCGGCGGTCATTTCGACATCGACTACCGCACCACGCCAACGCTGTCATTGCTGGCCATGGACGGCAAACTGCTGGGAGGCGAGTTCCTCACCGGCAACACTTATGTGGCCTTGCCGGCAACGCCGGTCGGGCTGCGTATCGATGCACTGCAACACGCCGGTTCTGGATGGGAACTGCCACGCATCGAGTGGCAAGACGGCAATGCATTGCAGGCACGCGGCAGTGCAGCCTTCGGCGCGGATGCCAGCCTGGTCAGTCTCGATATGGAGATCAGCAGCCGCGACATGACGCCGCTGCGCGAGCGCTACCTGTCAGGCTGGCTCGCTCTGTTTGGGCTTGGCGACGTTGGCTTGAAAGGTGCGATGGACCTCACGGTGCAGGTGCGTGATGGCGCGCTGAGCCAAGCCGATGCGGTGTTGCATGGCGTTGATCTCGGTGATCCCGGCGAACGCTTCGTGTTCAAGGGGTTGCAGGGCGACGTGCGTTATTCCGCAGGCGAACCGGTGCGCAGCGAGCTGCGTTGGAGCAGCGGGAAATTGTATGGGCTGGATTTCGATGCCTCGCGCCTGCCATTCGAGAGCGCAGGTGGCCTGTTGAAATTCAGCGAGGATGCCGTGGTGCCCGTGATGGGCGGCAGAATGACCTTCCGCGACCTGGTCATCCGGCCTCCACAGGGAGACGCCGGCGCGGATATTCGCTTCGCACTGGTGCTGGATGACATCGACTTCGGCCGCGTATCGAAGGCGCTCGGGTTGCCTGCGTTCCAGGGCCGGCTAAGTGGCACGATTCCGAACGCGCATTACGCCAACGAGCGGGTCGACTTCGATGGCGGTTTGGCGATGCAATTGTTCGACGGCCGGGTTGCGTTTTCATCCTTGGCGCTTGAACGACCGTTCGGGAGCGCACCCAGCTTGAGTGCGGACATCGAATTCCATGACCTTGACCTGCTGCGGCTGACCGAGGTACTGGATTTCGGCAGTATTACCGGGCGCCTGGATGGGCACGTCAATGGATTGCGCCTGGTCGATTGGACGCCAGTTGCCTTCGATGCCCAGTTCGAGACGCGTAAGCGCGCTGGTAGCAAGCAGCGCATCAGCCAGCGTGCGGTGCAGAACATCTCCAGCGTTGGCGATGCCTCGTTCGTGAGCAGCCTGCAGGGCAAGTTGATCGGTTTGTTCAACGATTTTGGGTATCGCCGCATCGGCATCGCCTGCCGGTTGGTCAACGAGGTCTGCCTGATGTCTGGCCTGCGGGATTCACACGACAGTCAGGCGAATAACAGCTTTACTATCGTGGAAGGTGCCGGAATTCCGGGGCTGACGGTGGTGGGCTTCAACCGGGAGGTTGATTGGCCGACACTGGTGGAACGATTGAGCGCGGTGGGATCGGGTGAAGTAAAACCAATCGTGAAATGATATTGACTAGAACCAAGCAGTCTCGGCGACACGCACGACATGCACTCAACAAACACCAGGAGCAATGCAATGAAACAGTGGTTGGGAATGCCGGTCGTCGGGGCGCTGCTGCTCAGCGCATGCGTAACCATCAATGTTTATTTTCCGGCCGCCGAAGCCAAGGCCGCAGCCCGCGAATTCGTCGAGAAAGTAATCGACGAAGCGGGCAGCACGCAAATCAAGGACAGTAGTGGCGGCGGCATGGCGATGCAGCTGAAGCGTTTCGACTTCGATCCATGGATGCTGGTCGGTATTGGCTCCGCACAGGCGCAAAGCGCGCCCGACATCAGCCTCAAGACGCCAGCGATCCAGGCGATCCAGTCGCGGATGGAAGCGCGTTTCAACGGCAATCTGCGCGCAGGCTTCGATTCCGGTGCGCTCGGATTTACCGAAGATGGCCTGGTCAGCGTGCGTGATGCAGGCAAGCTGGAATTGAAGGATCGGGTGGCGATGAATGCTGCGGTAGCCGATGACAACCGTGATCGCAAGGCCGTGTATCGCGAAGTTGCGGTGGCCAATGGGCATCCGGAATGGGAAGCGCAGATCCGGAACGTGTTCGCCAAACAATGGGTGGAAAGCGCTCGTAGCGGTTGGTGGTATCAGTCCGGCGGTGGCTGGAAGCAGAAATAACGCTTCAGCTCCAACCGATGTAGCACGAACGGCCCGCTTTCGCGGGCCGTTCGTTTTTGCGCATCTGCGACAATGGCCAGCCAACCGCAACGACCGATCCCGTGGCCCGCCTCGACCATTCCCCCCAAATTCTCGACATCGTCAATCTCACCCATGACGGCCGCGGCGTGGCCCGCTGGGCCGAGGGCCATGTGGACGCCGGTAAGACGGTGTTCGTATCCGGCGCATTGCCGGGTGAGCAGGTCAGCGTGCAGCAGACGGCGCGGTCCCGTCATTTCGATGAAGCGAAGACGCTTGACGTCCTCATGGCATCGCCGGACCGGGTCATCCCGCGCTGCCCGCATTTCGGCGTGTGCAGCGGCTGCGTGCTGCAGCACCTCGATGAAGAAAAACAGATCGAGGCCAAGCAGCGCGTGTTGCTGGACAACCTGCAGCGTATCGGTCATGTGCAGCCGCACGAGGTGTTGCCGCCGCTGACGGGCGATGCATGGGGCTATCGTCGCAAGGGCCGGTTTTCGGTGCGTCGGGTAGAGAAGAAGGACAAGACCCTGGTCGGTTTCCGCGAACAGGATCCGCGCTTCGTCGCCGATCTCCACGAATGCCACACGGTGGTGCCGTCGATCGGTTTCAAGATCGAAGCGCTGTCTGCATTGGTCAATGGCATGGACGCGCGTCGTGACATCCCGCAAATCGAATTCATCGCTGGCGATGCCTCGACGGATCACAGCGGGATCGCACTGGTATTTCGTCATCTGCAGCCGCTGGGCGACGCAGATCGCGCCAAACTGCTCGCGTTCGCGCAGGAGCACGGCTTCAGCATCCTGCTGCAGCCCGGCGGACTGGATTCTGTGCACCCGCTCAGCGGCGAAGCGCCGCAATTGGCGTTCCGATTGCCGCAATGGGATGTCACGTTGCAGTTCCTGCCACTGGATTTCATCCAGGTCAATGCCAAACTCAACGAAGCGATGATCGCCCGCACGCTTCAGTTGCTAGACGTGCAACCAGGCGAGCGCGTGCTTGACCTGTTCTGCGGACTTGGCAATTTCACCTTGCCGCTCGCGCGCGTGGTGGGCGATGCAGGCACTGTGGTCGGTGTGGAAGGCGATGCTGGGCTGGTCCAGCGCGCACGCGACAATGCCGAGTTCAACAACCTTCGCAATGTGAGCTTCCACGCCGCCGATCTGGCCAAGGATCTTGCTGGTGAACCATGGCTCAAAGCCGGCTTCGATAAACTGCTATTGGATCCTGCGCGTTCCGGGGCGATCGAAGTGTTGAAACAATTCCCGATGAAGGGGCTGAAGCGGATCGTCTATGTCAGCTGCCATCCCGCTTCGCTGGCGCGCGATGCTGGCTATCTGGTCAATGAAGCCGGCTGGACGTTGCGTGCGGCCGGGGCGATGGACATGTTCCCGCATACCGCGCACGTGGAATCGATCGCCGTGTTCGAGCAGGCTTGAGGCACATATGGGTATTGAAATCGAACGCAAGTTCCTGATCAAAGGCGATGAATGGCGCGCAGCCGCACACGACGTCATTGCGATGGCGCAGGGTTACCTCAACGACCTGCATGCAGTCGACAGCGGGGCGATGAATACCTCGGTACGCGTGCGCATCGAAGGCGAACAGGCGCGACTTAACATCAAGTCGCGTGAGCTGGGCGCAAGCCGGCAGGAATTCGATTACCTGATCCCGATGGACGATGCGCGGGCATTGCTGGCGCTGTGCGTTGGCGGGGTGATCGACAAGCGCCGGCACCTGGTCCAGCACGCCGGTCATCTCTGGGAAATCGACGAATTCCTTGGTGACAACGCGGGCCTGGTGGTTGCCGAGATCGAGCTCGATAGCGAGGATGAAGTCTTCGAACGTCCCGCGTGGTTGGGTGTGGAAGCGACCCCTGCAGGCCGTTATTACAATCTCGCATTGGCTTCACGGCCATACTCGCAATGGGACGAGGCGCAGCGCCTCGCCGCCGACCTCAAGGAAGATTGAGCATGCTGGTCATCGGTGTCGCCGGGCACGAACTCACCGCACGCGAGCGCGACTGGTTGCAGCACGATGCCTGCGCCGGCGTGATCCTGTTCACCCGGAACTTCGCGTCGAAAGCACAGGTCATCGAACTCACCCAGTCGATCCGCGATGCGGTGTCACGCCCGCAATTGATATGCGTTGACCAGGAAGGCGGGCGCGTACAGCGCTTCCGCGACGGTTTCAGCAAACTGCCGCCGCTGGAAGGGTTCGATGCCCTGTATCGCCAGGATGCGGTCGCCGCGCTTGAGCTGGCCCGCGAGCATGCATGGCTGATGGCCAGCGAGATCCGCGCGACCGGCATCGACCTCAGTTTCGCGCCCGTGGTCGACTTGGGGCGCGGCAACAAGGCGATCGGCAACCGTGCGTTTTCACCCGATCCGCAGATCGTGGCGGACTTCACCCGTGCCTATGTCGATGGGATGCACAGCGCTGGCATGGCGGCGACCCTCAAGCACTTTCCCGGGCATGGTTCGGTGCTGGAAGACACCCATTTCGACGAAGCGGTGGATAACCGCTCGCTGGACGAGCTGCGCGCGCTCGACTTGGTGCCATTCGTGGCTGGCATCGAGGGGGGCGCCGACGCGATCATGATGGCGCACGTGGTGTATCCGCAGGTGGCGCCGGAACCGGCTGGCTACTCGCCGCGCTGGATCAACAACATCTTGCGCAAGGAAATGGGATTCCGTGGTGTAGTGTTTTCCGATGACATCGGCATGGCTGCCGCATTTTCCGCAGGTGGCATCAAGGCGCGGATCGATGCGCACCTGGATGCAGGCTGCGATGTCGTGCTGGTCTGCCATCCGGATCTGGTAGACGAGTCGCTGCGCGCGCTCGACGACCGTCGCTCCAGCACGATGAGCCTCATCGGCTTGATGGGTCGTGGCCCGCAGGCGTGGGATGGCTTGATTGCCGACGCGCGCCACCAGCGTGCGCAACTGTGGCTCGGTGACGTGCCGGTTTCCGCATCGGATGCAGGCGCTGCATCCGGCGTGATCAATGTGGGGGGCGTGGCATGAGTGTTCCGAAGTTGTCCGAGGCGTTGGCGACGGCGCGCGTGATCCACGAAAAGCAGGTGCTGGAGGACGCGATCCAACGCATGGCCGCCCAGATCCGCGAGGCCTACGAAGATGGCGACGTGCCGGTGTTCCTGACGGTGATGAATGGTGGATTGCCTTTCGCCGCGCAGCTGGCGTTCGCGCTCGGCGAGCGGGGTCTCGACTTGCACTTCGACTACCTGCACGCCACCCGCTATCGCGGTCAGACCAGCGGGTCTGGTTTGGCGTGGCTGCATCGGCCAGCGACTCCGCTGCAGGGACGCAAGGTGCTGCTGGCCGACGACATCCTCGACGAAGGCCATACCTTGCTGGCGATCAAACATTGGTGTGAGGACCAAGGCGCGGCTGAGGTGCGCATTGCAGTGCTGGCGGAAAAAGTGCATGACCGTTGCGTGGAAGGCATTCGCGCCGACCATGTTGGCGTCGAGGTGCCGGACGCTTACGTGTTCGGCTACGGCATGGATTTCCATGAGCAAGGCCGCAACTTGCCGGCAATTTATGCGCTGTAGGTGACAAGCGGGAAAGCATGCACGTGCCGGTGGCGATGGGCCGGACTTTCGGCAACATGGATGTCGTCGAGAAGCCTACATGGATGTATTCACGGCGTGTCCGGCCCATCGCTGCCGGCACGGTCGCAAGCGCTTAGCAAGAGGAGAACTGGTAATGAGTATTGACCTTGCCGTCATCGGCGGCACCGGGGTTTATGCACTGGGTGAACTTGTCGATGTCGAGACTCACCAGCCAGTCACGGCCTACGGCGCGCCTTCCGGCCCGATCCGCGTGGGCACCTATGCTGACAAACGCGTTGCGTTCCTCGCGCGGCATGGCGAAGGGCATTCGCTGCCGCCGCACAAGATCAACTACCGCGCCAATCTGGCCGCATTGAAGGCGATTGGCGCATCGAGGGTGTTGGCGCTGAATACCGTGGGCGGCATCACCGCGCATTGCGGCCCGCGCGTGCTGGCGTGCCCCGACCAATTGATCGATTACACCTGGGGCCGCATCTCCACCCTCTGCGAGGAGCCCGGCAGCGAGGTCCTGCATGTCGACTTTGGTGATCCGTACACATCCGCATTGCGGGCAAGGATCATCGATGCCGCGATGCGTGCATCTGTGCCATTGGTCGATACCGGTTGCTATGGCGCGACTCAAGGTCCGCGACTGGAAACCAAGGCGGAAATCGCACGCATGCGCCGCGACGGTTGCGACCTCGTCGGCATGACCGGCATGCCCGAGGC
>JBDSGA010000176.1:0-17826 GCA_039919235.1 Thermomonas sp.
GCCCGCGGCTGGCTGCCCTGGGCCTGGCTGACGCCGATCCTGATGATCCTGTTCAACGCGGTACCGGTGATCGCGCTGGACGGGTGGATGCAGTCGCAGCATTGGTCGACGCCGCGCGGCGATCCGATCGGCCTGGCTGGCTTGTATGCGCTGCTGTGGATCGGCTTCGCGCCGACGCTGGCGGCCGTGCTCACCTGGGTATGCTTCGTCGAAGGGCGCTCGCTGGCGAGTATCGGGCTGACCGGACCGGCGCCCTGAAAACCTTCCTGCGCGGACTGGCCGTTGGATTCAGCACGATCGCGCTGGTCGTCGTCGCGATCTGGATGGCTGGCGGCATGCAGGCGGCGGGCCTGGGGCAGGCTTGGCGGTCGCCCGTCAGCCTGCTGCACATCGGTCTGCTGCTATTGAGTTTCATGTTCCAGGCGAGCGTGGAGGAAGTCATCTTCCGCGGCTGGATGCTGTCGGTGGTGGCGCGCAGGGCGAACGTCGCGGTGGCGGTGCTGCTGGTGTCGCTCACGTTCTGCTTCCTGCATTTCAGTCCGCACCAGCCGCCCCTGGTCATGCTCGGCACGTTCCTGTTCTCGCTGTTCGCCTGCGCCTGGGCGCTGCGGACCGGCAATATCTGGGGCGTGATGGGCTGGCACGCGGGGTGGAACTGGTTGCTCGCGACCGGCTTCGAACTGCCCGTCACCGGTATCGATGCGCACTTGCCGGCACTGCTGGTGGCGCTGCGCCCGCATGGCCTCGACACCCTGACCGGTGGCGCGCAAGGGCCGGAAGGCAGTTACCTGTGCAGCGTCTTCTTCGTCGCCGCGATCGCGTGGATCCAGTGGCGAAAGACGCGCGGAGCTCAGAACTTCTCGCCGACCGGCAGGTAACGCCACTGCCCGGGCGGCATCGCGCAGTCAGGAGAAAAAGGGGACGGAGGGAATTAAGCGCGCTTAATTCCCTCCGTCCCCTTTTTTAGGGCGCCCACGTGGTTTGAGGTCGACTGGGCGGTTCAGGGTCTTCTCCAGCATTGCCTGGAAGCGTGGATGACCGAGCGCCTTTTGCTGCGCCATATGCGACCGAAAAAAGGTGTCAGGGACAATTTCTGACTGCAAGAAAAAGGGTCAGAGAACATTAAGCCTTTGAATCGCGCCGCGGCTTGAAAAGGCGTTGGATGGAGATGTTCTCTGACCATTTTTGCCATTCTTAGAGCATCCGGCGCAACGTGTCATCGCATCGAAAGAAGTGGTGCCAAAGGGACGCCAGAACGTGCAGCCCGATCACCCAATAGAACACTTTGCCAATGGTACCGTGCAGATCCTCCAGGGTGCGTGCCAATACCTGGTTCTCTGGCAGCAGCGCCGGAACTGCAATTCCAGTGAACGGGATCAGCATGGCAGTACCGTTGCTCCACATCGTGGCCAGTCCGAGTATGGGCATCACCAGGAAGAACGCGTAAAGGGCAACATGCATCACGATCGATGCGAGCATGGTGCGGTGGTCGAGAGGCGGTGTAATCGGGGGAACACCCAGGCGTCCACGACTTGCAAGACGCCACCACACCAGCGCGAGCAGCAGCAGGCCCACCCAAAAGTGCCCCTGCCTCAGCACCGCACACCCCGTGCTGCCGGGCTGGAACAGGATGCCTCGCTCGGTCAGCAGGTATGCCGCGAGTACCAGAAACGCCATCAACCAGTGCAGGCGCCGCTGGATGTGGCTGTACCGCGTCGAGACAGTTGACTTCATGTGCCGGACTCACCTGGTGTCACGACACGATATCGCGATAAAAAGCCGGGGTGGAGGGAGTTGATTTCAGGTGATTCCCTTCGTCCCGGCTTTCGTTCCTTCCGTCCCAGAAAAAGGTGTCAGAAAAAGGGGACGGAGGGAATTAAGCGCGCTTAATTCCCTCCGTCCCCTTTTTGATCAGTGAGCAGACTGTGCTTGGCTGACGCGTTTGCCATCGTGGGTCTATGAGTCCTATCACCCCGTTTATCTGCAGATTTCAGTGTGGCCCGCGGCCCGTGATCAGGTCGCCCGTGGGTGGTGGGGGGAAGTCGAGGCCAGGAACGGCGGCACCAGGGTAACCCTGTGTCACCGCTGCATATATGGCATCGCCCAGTGGCGAATAGGTGATCGCTTCAAACGCGGCCGTGTACGCGAAAAAAACCGCAACCGTGACGAACCACGCGGGATGAACGCGACCAAGGACACGCTTGTCACGGACCATCCCGGCGATCGGAAACACCAGTGTTGCAATGCATGCCGCCTCAAAGGCCCAAGGCACCAACAAGGGCAGGGGTAGCATCCTTCCCAGCGCCGGAGCGGTCAGCAGCGCCATGGCGCCCAAGTGTAGCCTTGCGTGCCAGTCAGTGCGTCGCCGCATGTGGATGGCCGCCCAGGTCAGGGCGGCAAACGCGAACAAGTTTATTGGGTCCCCAATCAGGAACTGTTGTGGCTGGAAGAAGAATGGCACCGTGCCGTTGCGGGCGGAGACGACGATGACCGTCAACCCCGTGGTGATCATCAGCAGGACCCAACCCGCCGCGAGCCACCCCAACCTGCGGTGCAGGGCAAGCGGCCCGCGCGTGGCTAGCATGGTCTGCAACAGGAAAATGACCACCCAACCCATGAACGCCAAGGCGTGGAAATGCACGCGTAGCGGCGAGGCAAACGTGGACCGGCCCAGCGTCACTTGCACGGAAAATGCGACGAATACGGTCAACGCCATCGCGATGGCCATCTTGAGGGCGAACCCTTGGGTCAGGGCGGGCGTGTCGTTGACCTGGGCCAGAGATGCCATGCGAGTTACTCCTCGTGAGGTGCGATGCGTTGGCATAGCGGGACGTGGGACGCCTGTTACCTGATCCAACGCAGACCGGGGTCGAAGACGGCCAGCATAAACGGGGTGGAGAAAAAATTGAAAAAAGGGGACGGAGGGAATTAAGCACGCTTAATTCCCTCCGTCCCCTTTTTGCTTGGGCGGCCACGTGGTTTGAGGTCGACTGGGCGATTCAGGGTCTTCTCCAGCATTGCCTGGAAGCGTGGATGACCGAGCGCTTTTTCCTGGGCCATATGCGACCGGATGTGACCGAGTTCGTCTTCATCCAGCGTTTCCGTGAGCCACAGCCGGTAGGCATCAATGCGCGCGTCTGGGGTGTCACCCATGGCGAGGTAAAGCGGATGCAGCGTTACGAGGGAATCGTGCCTTAGCCCTAGATGATGATGAGCGCTAGACCATCGATGTGCTTCGGGGGCTTCAACCATCGCCGCGCGCACCGGATTGAGTTCGATGTAGCGCATCACGCGCAGTGCATAGGCTTCTGAATCTACCAAGCTGGATTTGTAGCGTCCTTGCCAGAGCGTCCCGATTCTTCCGTGGCGCTGATTGAAGGCTTGCACGTAGGTCTGTCCGACGGCGCGCATGACACGTGTGACTGCACCGGGCCGCTCGCTGTAGATCAGTAGATGGACATGGTTGTCCATCAAGACGTACGCATGGACCAGGACGGCGTGGTCACGGCAGGCATCGCGTAGAAGACTGCGGTAGTGATGCCGATCTTGATCGTCGACGAAGATCGCACAGCGGTTCACGCCGCGCTGGGTGACGTGCATCGGAATGCCGGGGACTTCGATACGGGCTTGGCGGGGCATGGGCTTGTCAGCGATGAGAAGCATGCAGCCTGCAACCTGAAAGTCAGTTCCGGCATCAGACTGATGCTCAATAGCGCGTGGGCTAACCCCAAAATGGGGACGGAGGGAATTAAGCGGGCTTAATTCCCTCCGTCCCCATTTGTTGTGCCCCTGCATCCGCAGGCGCCTGAGTTCCGTATATAGCTAGGTAACCGCCCAGTCGGGCACTCAACCACACTCCCACGGAGCTTCAACATGAAAACCACATTGCTTGCGCTTTCACTGGCCATGGCCGTCACCGGCTTGTCTGCCTGTTCGATGAATTCGATGAATACCCACGACAGCATGGGCGCAAGCGCCATGGCCGCGTCGGACAACCCGATGGTTGGAGGCGCCGAAATGCTGGCCAGCCGCGACATCATCGACAACGCGGTCAATTCCGCTGACCACACCACCCTAGTCGCCGCGGTCAAGGTTGCAGGCCTCGTGGCCACGCTCAAGGGCCCGGGTCCTTTCACCGTGTTCGCGCCAACCAATGCGGCCTTCGACAAGCTCCCCGCGGGCACGGTCGATTCGCTGCTCACGCCGGAAATGAAGGGCACCCTGACCTCGGTCCTGACCTATCACGTGGTCCCCGGCCGCCTGGACGGCGCGGCGATTGCCAAGCTCATCAAGGCCGGCGGCGGCAAGGCCATGCTCAAGACCGTGCAGGGCGAGACCCTGACCGCGCGCATGAACGGCAGCGGGATCATCCTGGTCGACAGCAAGGGTGGCTCGGCGAATGTCACCACTGCAAACGTCTATCAGAGAAATGGCGTGATCCATGTCATCGACTCGGTGCTGATGCCCTGATTGATGCGTTCATCCGCATGCGGGTGAAGCGGGTACAGGAGAGGAGCGGCGAAAGCTGCTCCTCTTTTGCGTTGTGGATATGTGACGCTTTGCGATGCGCATCGCTCAAAACTGGAAAAGGCAATCTGACCTCGTTTGGCCGATACTTTCCTTCCTTCGCCGGAGAAACAAATGCCTGCCATGGATGAAGCTGCACGCCAACGTGAACTCGACGGCCAACATCTGGTCGACAGCCTGCCGGAAGCCGCCTACGACGATATCGTCACGCTGGCAGCCCTGATCTGCGATGCACCGATCGCGCTGGTCACGTTGATCGACCGGGATCGCCAGTGGTTCAAGGCGAGCACCGGTCTTGACGATGCCGGTTCGCGCCGGGACGAGGCGTTCTGCAACCACGCCATCGCCAAGCCAGATCAGATGATGGAAGTGCCTGACGCGCATGACGATGCACGCTTCACCGGTAACCGGCTTGTCACCGGGCCCTTGGGTATCCGTTACTACGCTGGCATGCCATTGGTGTCGCCGAACGGCGCAGCGTTCGGTACGGTTTGCGTGCTTGATCGGCAACCACGCTTTCTTGATGCGCCGCAGAAAGAGGGCTTGGCTGCACTGGCGCGACTGACGATGACGCTGTTCGAGGCGCGCCACTGGCGCCTGCGCGCGGAGCGTGAGGCATTGCTGGCGGCCGCGTTAGTCGCGCCGGCCGCAGTCGCCGCGACGGGGATCAGCGAAAGCCCATTCACCGTCGTCTTGGTTGAGTTGATGGATGCCGCGGGTGCAGCGAGCCGGCTCGGCATGCGGGAACTAGAGCGCACGTTGCAGCGTCTGGTCGACGCCCTGCAGGCGCGACTGGCACCTGGCGACAGCGTCGACCGCGTGAGTGGCAGTCATGAATTGATCGCGGTTCTGCACGGGGCCGAGACCTCGGCGGCCTCGCGAGCGTTGACCGACGCAGTGAGCGAATTCGAGCGCGAGACTGGACTGCACGTCCTGTTGGCCGAGTCACCGGCAGTGTCATCGCAGGAGCCCGTCATGGCGGTTTACCTGCGCGCGGAGATCATGCTGTCAAACGCCAAGAACGACCACATCACCGGCTTGAGCGCGTAGGTTGCTGAAAATGAGGAAGAGCGAGGTCAGAGTGCCTTTTCGCCTGTTCCCGGTTTGTGGAAAAGATTAATCCCGGCGGCGACGAAGCCGAGCAACACGGCGAGGGCAACCGTCAGGGTGATGTCGGGCGCGCCCTCCCACATGGCGAGGTAGGACACGTGGAGAAACAGCGGCAGGGCGAGCAGGGCAGTCACTGGCAGCACCACATCGAACGCGATGATCTTCGTTCTGTTCCCGCCGGGCCTCCTGATCGCGCGCATCAGTCCGCGCATGGAAAGCAGGAGCAGCAGGAGTGACCCCGCTGCGATCGCCCAGTAGATGTGGCGCAAGGGACGGGCGGGCTCGGGAAGCGGGCGCTGTTCCATGATTGCGACGACACCGGCGGCAATATCGCGCGTGTGGTCGCCGAACATCGTGGACATGTTGGTCAGCACGATCACGCCGCTTCGGGATTGCGGCAGCATCACCATTGCGCCACGGTACGACGGCAGTGCGCCGCCGTGCCACAGCGACGGAACGCCCGCGGTTGTGCCCGCGCGCCAGCCCATCGCATAGGAAAAATAGTCCGTCTTGCCCGCGCCGCGATGCATGACTGCCAGGGATTCCGGAGTGAGGATCCGTGGGCCTTCGCCCAGCTGGGAAAGCATGAACCGGGCGAGATCGTCCGCGGAGGCCACGACCGACGCCGTTGGCAGGCGGCCCGGTTCCCAACGATACGTCGAAGGGCCCGGCGCGCCCCACCAGATGTTGTGCCCGGCGACCGCGTGCTGGGCCCCCGTCATGGAACTCGAGGTCATGTGCAGCGGATCGAGGATCCTGGCTTGCACGTAGCCAGCGAACGACTGTCCGCTCACGACCTCGACGATGCGTCCCAGCAACTGGTAGTTCGGACTGGAGTAGAGATGGCGCTCACCCGGAGGCGCGACCAGCCGGGCCGTTTGCAGGGCCGCGGCATGCTCGGCCAGGGTGGCATCGCGGCCGCTGGCCCGTGGGGCCTCCGATGGCAGGCCGCTGGTCTGGTTCAGCAGGTGCCGAATGGTCACCAACTGCATGTCCGGATCATCGAACCTCAGTCCGGGAAGGTAACGCTGCATCGGCGCATCGAGTTCGATGCGTCCTGCTTCGACCAGCGTCATCACTGCGGTTGCGGTGATCGCCTTGCTCAGCGACCCGATGATGATTGGCTGGTTCGTGCGAAGCTCCCCGAACCCGCGCCGGTGGACGACCTTGCCGTCGCGGATCACGACCAGGGCGAGCCCCGGGACCAGGTGGGCCGCCATCCGTTCGGTGACGAAGCGATCAATCTCCGGCGCCCTGGTTTCGCTTGCGGTGGCCGATGCCGGCACCGTGGGCACCACGAGTAACAACATGAGAACGATGAGTGACTTCATGTGCGGAAGCATAGAGCTAAAAAAAAAAGAGAAGGGCCAGCTATGACCAAAAAGTGGTCAGAGGACATTTCCGTTTGAAACGCGCTGCGACGTGTGGGTACTTCAACGAAATGATCTCTGCCCCCTTTTTGCATCGTAAGCTATACCTATGACGACGCCACAAGATGCCAAGCTCGACCGCATCGTTGCCGAGGCCCGGCGAAACGCCGAGCAGCGCGACCAGGGGTATCGCGAGCGTGCCCTGAAGATGTACCCGTGGATCTGTGGCCGCTGCGCGCGTGAGTTCAACCGCACCAACCTGCGCGAGCTGACGGTCCACCACCGCAACCATAACCACGCCGACAATCCACCAGACGGCAGCAATTGGGAGCTGTTGTGCGTGTACTGCCATGACAATGAACACTCGCGCCAGACCGACTTCACCGGGGTCAGCGCCTTGGCCGCCGAGGACAAGCCGCCCGCAGCTACGTCCAACCCCTTCGGCAACCTCAGGTCTCTGCTTGGGAAGGTCTCGCCCAAGGACGGGTAGAGCAAAAAGGGTTCAGAGAACATGTCCATCTGAAACGCGCTTCGATATGGGGCTGCGTGAGGGAAAAATTATCTGATCCCTTTTTTGGACTCTGAGCCCACCACCCCGCGCTTCAACCAGGGGAGGCCTCTGTGCTGGTTCGGTCGCGTTAGAATCGGGGCTTCGCTCAATCAGGGGAATGTCATGCAGCCACGCCTTTCCGCCGCGGCCTTGGGTGCCGTCTTCCTGGTGCTCAGCATCTGCGCATGGGCAGCGGACAGGCCCACGGCAGGGCAATCTGCGGATTACCCGAGCGAAACGCCTACCAAGTTCGTGCCCAGCGCTGATGGCCACGATTACACGCGACGGCTGGTCGAGATACCGATGCGCGATGGCATAAAGCTGCATACCGTGATCCTGGTGCCAAAGGGCGCTCGCCACGCAGGCATCCTGCTTACGCGCACGCCGTACGATGCCAACGCCCTGACCAACAACACCCACAGCGGCAATCTCGCAACGTCGCTGCAGGGTTACGACAATGCCACCGATGTGATCGTCGAGGACGGCTACATTCGCGTGGTGCAGGACGTGCGTGGTAAATACGGTTCCGGGGGCGACTACGTCATGAACCGGCCGTTGCATGGACCGCAGAATCCCACGTCCGTGGATGACGCCACCGATTGCTACGACACCATCGATTGGCTGGTGAAGCACATACCGGAGTCCAATGGACGGGTCGGCATCCTGGGCATTTCTTACGATGGCTTCGAACCGCTCATGGCACTGGTGAATCCTCACCCGGCATTGAAGGTATCGGTGCCGATGAACCCGATGGTTGATGGCTGGATGGGCGACGACTGGTTCCACAACGGCGCCTTCCGCCAACAGAACATCCCTTATGTCTACGAACAGACTGCCACGCGCGACAACAGCGCGAAGTGGTGGAGCAATTTCCACGACGACTACGACCTGTACATGCACTACGGTTCGGCCGGAGCTCTGGGCGAGGCTTACGGTATGCGCCAATTGGGCTTCTGGAACAAGTTGCTGGCGCATCCGGACTATGACGCGTTCTGGAGCGACCAGGCCATGGACAAGCTGTTGGCGGCGCAACCATTGAAGGTGCCGGTGATGCTGGTGCACAGCCTGTGGGACCAGGAGGACATCTATGGCGCGTTGGCCGTGTATCACGCACTTCAAGGCAAGGACCGCAGCGGCCAGATGCTCAAGCTGGTGATGGGCCCTTGGCACCACGGGCAGGAAATCGAGGATGCCAGTTCCCTCGGTGCACTGCGTTTTGGCAGCGATACGGGCCGATATTTTCGCCAACAAATCCTGCGCCCGTATCTGGCCCAATACCTGAAGGATGGGGCGCCGAATGCCGACATCGCGCCAGTAACCACTTATGAGACAGGCGGCAACCGCTGGCAGCGACTCGATCATTGGCCTCTGGCGTGCGCGGATGGATGTGCCATCAAGTCGCGCAATCTCTACTTGGAGGCCGGCCATCAGGCCGGTTTCAATGCGCCGGACCAGGCTGCGCAGGACAGTGCAGCTGCATACGACGAATATGTGTCGGACCCCTCGCGCCCGGTGCCATTCCGGGCACGCCCGATCCAGCCGATTGGCTACGGTCAGCTGACCTGGCCGCAGTGGCTGGTGGACGACCAGCGCGAGGCCTCGGGGCGCACCGACGTGTTGACCTACGTCAGCGAGACGCTGACCGCGCCCTTGAAGATTTCCGGTGCGCCTGAAGTGAACCTGGTCGCTTCGACCTCAGGCACCGACAGCGATTGGGTGGTGAAGCTGATCGACGTATACCCGGATCAGGTTGCCGAGCAGCCCGAGATGGGTGGTTACCAGTTGCCGGTATCCATGGACATCCTGCGCGGTCGTTACCGCGAAGGATTTGCCGTGTCCAAACCGATCACCGCCAATCAGGCGCTGGACTACCGTTTCGCCCTGCCCAATGCCAATCATGTATTTCTGCCCGGGCATCGCATCATGGTGCAGATCCAGTCAAGCTGGTTCCCACTCTACGATCGCAACCCGCAGACCTTCGTCCCCACTATTTTCAACGCGAAGCCCACCGACTATCGGGTCGCCACTCAACGGATCTATCGTGGTGCAGCGGGGCAAGCCAGCTATGTGGCGTTGCCGGTGGTGGCGGGCGCCGCACGCTAGCCACTTCGGTTTTGCCGGGCACCACGTATGGTGCAATCAATCACCCAATCGATGGAGCGCAGCCGATGATTCGTCCCGTGGTCGTAACGGTCAGCGCGTTGCTGGTCTTCCTGCAACTGTTTGCCGGCGCTGCTGCGCAACAGTCGGCAGCGCCCGTGATTCCCGTGGCGGTGACCGCTCGCATCGACAAGCATTTCGCCGGCTACATGGCGGAACAACACATCCCCGGTGCGGTGTGGGTGATCGTCAAGGATGGCCGGATCGCCCATGTCGGCCATGCGGGTATCGCCGACACCGAGGGTGGCAGGCCGATTGACGGCGACACGCTCTTCCGCATCGCATCGATGAGCAAAGCATTCACCGCGCTTGCAATCCTGAAGCTGCGCGATGAAGGGCGTCTTTCGCTGGATAGTCCAGCCGAAACGTATGTTCCCGAGATGAAGGGCTGGGTGTATCCGACCACCGACTCTCCGCGCATCCGCGTGCGCGATCTGTTGAGCCACGTGGCCGGATTCGTGACCGATGATCCCTGGGGTGATCGGCAACAGGACCTCTCGGAAGCCGACTTCACCAAACTGCTGAAGCAGGGCGTCGCGTTCAACCGTGCGCCGCAGACCGCCTTCGAA
The DNA here is from genome assembly GCA_039919235.1 of Thermomonas sp. GTDB lineage: Bacteria > Pseudomonadota > Gammaproteobacteria > Xanthomonadales > Xanthomonadaceae > Thermomonas. The sequence goes on from JBDSGA010000176.1 coordinate 10,287, forward strand.
TATTCCAACCTGGGTTACGCCTTGCTTGGCCGAATTATCACCAGTGTCTCGGGCCGCCCCTTCGACGACTACATCACCGCGGAGATCGCCAAGCCACTGGGTATGAACGCCACAGGCTATGACATCTTCGCGGCACCGCAGGAGATGCGCGCACTTGGATATCGCTGGGAAAACAATGCGTATGTCGCTGAGCCCACGCTCGGGCGCGGTGTGTTCGGTGCGATGGGCGGTGTCTACACCAGTGCGAACGACTACGCCAAGTGGGTCGCGTTCCTGCTTGACGCCTGGCCGCCGCGCGACGGCAAGGAAACCGGGCCGGTCAGGCGGTCAAGCGTGCGCGAGTTGTCGCAGGGGCTGGATTTCCCGCGCCGGTCGAAGCGACCGGGGCTTGAAGGACGCGCGGCCTGCGACATGGCGATGACTTACGCGATGGGGTTCACGACCGTTGACGATTGCGATCTCGGGACGTTCCTGACGCATTCCGGCGGTTACCCGGGCTACGGCTCCAATGTCCTGTTGTTGCCCGATGAGGGCATCGGCTTGTTTGCGTTTGCCAACCGCACCTATGCGGGTCCGTCCTCGACTGTGCGCCTGGCGGCGCTTGAATTGAAGGAGGCGGGCCTGCTCACCGGACGCAAGCTGGCAGCGAGTGATGTGCTCACCCGTTTTTATGCGATCGCCCGGGACGTTTACAGCGAGGCGAGTCTGAAGCCTGCAACGGGAAAATTGGCGATGAACTTCCTGCTCGACCACGACGCAGGCTTCCGCGAACGCACGTTGGCAGACCTCAAGCGGACCAGCGGCGTGTGCAAGACCGACGTACCGGTGACGCCAAGTGGCGCGCTGCGCGGTGAATTCCGATGGGTGTGTGAACACAACGATATCGAAGGACGCATCCTGATGTCGCCGATGGCGCAACCGCGCCTGCAGGAGATGGAGTTCGAGGCGGTCCCGCACAAGGCGGGCATCGGAAACTGAGCCGAGCCAACAAGGAGCCAAAAAGGTGTCAGGTGTCAGAGATCATTTCCTTGTCTGGCAGGCGAATGCGGCGGGTCGCTATGCGCATGAGGCCGATACCAACCCAAACCATTGGACGACGATTTCCAGGGCTGGGCGCATTGCTCACGGATGCCGAAGGTCAGTACAGCGTGCGCACCATCATGCCAGGTGCCTATCCAGTCACTAAGGAATGGTCGCGACCACCGCACGTCCACTTCAAGGTCGCCCGGCGCGGTTGCCGCGAGCTGGTGACGCAGATGTACTTCGATGGCGAGCCGCTCAACACCATCGACAAGATCCTGCTGGATGTACCGGAAGCAGATCGCGCGCAGTTGATCGTGGTCCTGGGTGCGGCCGATGCGGCTCGCGTGCGCGAAGGCCGCTTTGACCTGGTGATGGCCCAGGGGTAAAAAAAGTGGAAAACGGGACCAGGTACATTTTTAGTTGAGCTTGGGTCACCCGAGTGGCTAACTTCTAGCTCGCGCGTGGTGAGCGCTTCGGTCTGCAGCGGTAAGAAACGTATCTGAGCCTATTTTTCGGACCCTATTTTTCGCGGCCCCAGGGTTTCTGCTGGTTGGTTGCCAGGCGCAATGCGTCTACGTCGATGTCCAACAGGCCTTCGTCGAGTAAATGCTGGCAGGCCTTCTCTCGTTCTGCGTCGGTGGCACCCAGCGCTAAATGAGGGGGATGCGGATTGAAACAACGGGTCGGAGTCGACTTTTTCCAGATCACGCAGGAAGGGCAAGAGACGGGTGGACGTACCGCCCCCATGGCCGTTGCCGCCGGCGTTTCGCGTCTGCAATCACGATGGCTTGCAATTCGGGCCCGGCGATCATCTGAGTTGAAGGGAAAAGGTCATGAAGTCAGCGATTCTCGCGCTTGTTGCAGCAGCATTCGTGGCAGCTCCGGTTGTGGCCCAGGTGCCGACCGGCACGATGGGCGCGCTGCGCCCGGACCAGCAGCAGTTCTTCAAGCTCTACAAGGAGCTGGTTGAAACGGACACCTCGGTCACCAGCGGCAACTGCACCCAGGCCGCCGCGCAGATTGCGGCGCGACTGAAGACGGCAGGCTTTGCCGACGACCAGATCACCCTGTTCTCGGTGCCCGAGCATCCGAAGGAGGGCGGTATTGTTGCCGTCTATCCCGGCACGTCCATCACCCTCAAGCCGATCCTGCTGCTCGCACATATCGACGTGGTTGCGGCCAAGCGCGCCGACTGGGTGCGCGACCCGTTCACCCTGGTCGAGGAGAACGGTTACTACTACGCGCGCGGCATCTCCGACGACAAGATGATGGCGGCGACCTGGGCGGACGCCCTGATCCGCTTCAAGCAGAGCAACTACCAGCCCGCGCGCGCAATCAAGATGGCGCTGACCTGCGGCGAGGAGACAGACACCGCGTTCAATGGCGCCCAGTACCTCGCCAACCACCAGCGCGACCTGATCGACGCGGCGTTCGCGCTCAACGAGGGTGGTGGCGGGGACACCGACGGCAAAGGCCACATCGTCGCCCAGTCAATCCAGGTCGGCGAGAAGATCTACCAGGACTACAGGCTGGTCGCCACCAATCCAGGCGGGCACAGCTCGCAGCCGGTGCGTGACAACGCGATCTATGCCATGGCCGAGGCGCTGCTGAAGATCCGCGAGCTTGAGTTCCCGGCCGAGTTCAACGACACCACCCGGGTGTTCTTCGAGCGGGCCGGCAGCGCGCGCAAGGACGAGATGGGCGAGGCCATGGTGGCGCTGGTCAAGGATCCAGGCGACGCCCGGGCCGCGGCTATCGTCAATGCAGACAAGGGCTTCCACTCGATGCTGCGTACCACCTGTGTGGCAACCATGATTGACGGCGGCCACGCCCTCAACGCATTGCCGCAACGGGTCGGCGCCAACGTCAATTGCCGCATCTTTCCGGGCCATACGCCTGACGAGACCATGCAGCAGTTAGTCAAGATCATCGGCAATCCGGGCATCTCGATCGAGCAGGCGCGCAAAGACAAGCCACTGGCCACGTCGCCGCCACTCGACCGGGCGATCATCGGGCCGATGGAAACCTTGAGCGCGAAGTACTTCCCCGGCGTGCCGGTGATCCCGTCGATCTCGACTGGCGCAACCGACGGCCTCTACCTGTCGGCGATAGGTATCCCGACTTACGGTGTGCCCGGTGCCTGGGGCGATCCCGACGGTAACGGGGTGCATGGCCTCAACGAACGGATCGAGGTGCGCTCGGTCTACGTCGGCCGTGACTATCTGTTTGACCTGGTGAAGATGCTGGCGGAGTAAACCCCGGTCAGCGTCGACGTTTGACCGCTATGCCGTCGACTTCCGCGGCCGTCAGGAATGAAATTGCTCCGCAACAAAAGTTGACTCTGACCCCTGTTTTGCGTGTCCGCATTTCTCTGACTTGGTTAAGATATGCCTGTGGCCACACATCGAAACCAGGTATTCCGCGCGGCGCACGGGCAAGACGTGGCTGAAGATGCAGGCGTCTACAAGACGCTGCTGGAATCCACCAACGCGATCCCGTGGAAGCTCGACTGGCCCGATCTGCGCTTTGCCTATATCGGTCCCCAGATCGAGAGCCTGCTGGGGTGGACCCAGGACAGCTGGAAGACCGTGGAGGACTGGGCCACGCGCATGCACCCGGATGATCGCGAGCGCACCGTGAACTTCTGCGTGGCGCAATCGCAGGCCGGCATGGATCACGAGGCGGACTATCGCGCATTGACACGCGATGGCGCGTACGTCTGGATCCGTGATGTCGTCCATGTCAGACGCAATGAGGCGGGCGAGGTGACCAGCCTGGTCGGCTTCATGTTCGACATCAGCGAACGCAAACAGGCGGAGGTGGAATTGCTGCGCCTGCACAAGGAACTGGAAGCGCTATCGCTCACCGATGCATTGACCGGGATTGCAAACCGCCGCCTGTTCGATCAGCGCCTGGAGGTGGAGTGGAACGACTCGAGGCGGAGCGACAAACCGCTGTCGCTGTTGCTCGTGGATATCGACTGCTTCAAGCAATTCAACGACCTGTACGGGCACCCCGCAGGCGATGCGTGCCTGAAGCAAATCGCCGGTGTTCTGCAAGGGGCGGCAAGGCGATCGCGTGACGTTGCCGCCCGTTTGGGTGGGGACGAGTTTGGACTGCTGTTGCCGGGCACCGATGGGTCCACTGCGCAAGCATTGGCGCGGGAACTGGAGGCCGCCGTGACTGCGCTGCAGATACCGCATGGCTTTGACGGCACGGGCGAATGGGTCAGTATTTCGATTGGCGTGGACACTCAGGTGGCCGGCGATGCCAACGACACGAGTGGCTTCGTGGACCATGCAGACCGGATGCTCTACGCGGCCAAGCGCAAGCCACGCGCGGCGTAACAAGTTACCGAACAAAACAGGCGAAAAAAGGGCGCCAGGGAATATTTCCGTTTGAGTTGCAGCGCGATGTGCAGCTGCGTGGTGGAAAAGCCCCATCTCATGTTTGCAAACTTCCCGCGTATGTCCGGAAGCTGACGGAATCTTCGTACTGCATCTGTGCACGTTCCTGTGCGATGGTCGAATGCATTCAAGGCGCCCTCTATGACGCGCCTCTCATTGATCCTGGGCTTGCTATTGAGTTTGCCGGCGACAGCGTACGCGCAGCCACGCCGCGTCGCGGATGCAGTTCCCACTCTGGTGATGACGAATGCCTACGACGCATTTGGCGCCGTACGTCCTGGGATGACGCAGGACTTCGGGTTTTCGACGGTGCTTCGCTATAAAGGCAAGACCATCCTGTTCGATGCCGGCACCGACAGTGACCTGTTTGAACGCAATCTGTAGACGCTCGGAGTCGATCCGGCTTCGATCGATATTGCCGTGCTCTCGCACGGGCATTCCGACCACACTGGTGGTCTTGCGGCGTTGTTGCGGGCGAATCCGGATGTAAAGTTGTACCTGCCCAATGATTTTTTCTCGCTTGGTGCGCCAATCAAATTCCCGTTCAAGGAATCCGAGCCGAAGGTCGCCAAGACGCTGGACAAGGACGAGCAGCACTTCCGCGGTGGGCCTGTCGTGAAGACCAGAAGCCACAATTTATCGGGATGCCGGAACTGTCTTTGAGCATTGCCACGCCACAAGGACAAGTGATCTAGGTGGGGTGCTCGCACAGCACGATCGAGGCGATCGTCCGAGCGACGTTGAAGGTACGTCCGGAACGCATCCTGATGGTGGTCGGTGGGTTTCACCTCATACCCTATGGTCGTGACTATATACAGGGGCTAGCTGCGCATATGAAGGACGAGTATGGCATTCGTTACGTGTCACCTGCGCACTGCACGGGCCATTTGGCGTTCGCAATCTACCGTCAGGTCTTTGGCGTTCGCTACAAGCGCTTCGGGTTGGGTGACACGCTGGCGTTGTGACCCGCAAAGAAGGGAAAAACAAAAAGAAAACAGGGGTTGAATCCGCCACCCCGTTTGGACGGCTATCCTGTCGCTATGTGCATGCCCATGAGCGCTCTTCGACGTTGTGTCTTGCTTGCCCTCGTGGCTACCGCGATTGGGCTGGGGGGATGCGCCCACCTGTCCGCGGTCGTGGTGCCGCAAGCCGTTGCCGATGCGTCGGGAATCGTGGTATTCGACGTCGACGGCACCCTCACGCCGACCGTGGCGCGGATCTTTTCAGTACGTCCGGATGCGGCCGCCGCTGTCCGCACTTTTGCCGAGCGTGGCCATCGAATCGTGTACCTGACCGCGCGGGCGCCGGCGTTGCAGGGCACGCTACGCGCGTTCCTGTCACGTAACGGATTCCCGCCTGGTGACCTTGTAGCACCGAAGGATTGGTCCGAGCATGAGGCGCCTGCGGCCTTCAAGGCGCGGGTGTTGGCCGACTACCGGGCGCACGGATGGGGCATCGCCGCTGCATACGGGGATTCCTCGAGCGACTTCGAGGCATACGCGCGCGCGGGCATCCCGCGTGAGCGCGTGTTCGCGCTGCGCCGGGTCGGTGCAACGCACTGCCAGCCCGGCGTGTGGTCGACCTGCCTCGCGGGATGGGCGCAGTAAGAAAGGCAACTGAGCCTATTGGTCGGGATTCTCTGAGCGGGTCCGCTCCAGCAGTGCACGCATGGCCGGCTTCCAGAGTGTCCAGTTGTGCTTGCCCGGCAGCATGATGACGTGATCGGCTGGCAGTAGCGGGGTCATCAGTTCAATCGGTTGACGGAAAGGCTCGTCGGCGCCGTAGGCAATCCAGGTCGAGCCCGTGCGTTGCGGGCGCTGCGACCAAGCTTGCAAAGAGCGCCATAGTTCGTGCTCGAACGTATCGGGTCCTATCGCCTGTGCCGGGCCGGCTTGCCATGCCGCAAGCCCACCGGCCTGTCGGATCTGCTGATGGATTGTGTCCTCGCCCAGATAGGGTGACAGCAGCAACAGGCCGTCGATTTGGTCGGGGTACTCGCTGTCATACAGTAGCGTCCCCATTCCGCCGAGCGAGATGCCAGCCAGCCACACCTGCCGATACCCCTTGCGTCGGGCAGGCTCGATCACTTCGTCGTGCAGCCGCTGGGCGGCGCGACCCTGCCGATAAAACGGCATGGTCAGGCCAGTGAGCAGGACATCGGCATCGGGCCAGCGTTGCTGGATGATCTCCGCAATGCCAGTGTCAGTCAGCCCCTGCAAGCTGTCACCACGCCCGGGCAACATCACCACCAGCCGATGGGCCGGCTGCGGCGCTGCTATGAAAGTTGTAGGCACCGGCTTGGTGACATCGCCACCAGCAACGCAACCGACCAGGGTCATCAGGCACGCAAGCAGCATCGGGATGAGCACTCGGTGGGATGTATGCATGGAAACCTGGCCAGAAAATGTGGGAATTAGAGTAACGGATTCAAAAAACGGGTTAGTGACATGTTTCCTTGAGTATGGATCGCGCGCCGCGGTACTTCCAACTTCCGCTTGGCACGTGTCTCGATCTGCAGCAAAAATATTCCGCTCTTTTTGTTTGATATTTCCGCGCAGGTTTTGCATTGACGTGCGTGCCGGTGGTCCAATGCTGGCATGAAGAATGTCCTTGCGCGCCATGCACTTCGGTATTTCGCGGCTGCTCAGGTCGGACCCGTGGTCATCCTGCAGGGCGTGTGGATGATCCTCGCGACGGCCACATGGAGCCACGCCTACGGTGCCGATTCAGGCGTTGCAGAGGCGATGCGAGCGCTGATGCGAGGCTACGCCTGGTTGGGCGGCACAGACGAGTTTGGACGCGGCAACGGGAACACGCTCCTGTTGGTGTGGGGCAAGCTGTCCCTCGTCCTCTACCTGATCGATGCCGCGCTGCGGGCGCTTCGCGGCCCTCGGCCAGCGAAGCCGCGGCGATCGGTGTGGTGGTGGGCCGGGCTATCGGGCTTGGCGACGCTTCTCGTGATGGGCGTTGCCCTGTGGCCGACGCAGGATTCCCTACTTGCTTTGACGCCGCTGATGCTGCTGTTCTCGGCGCTGTCTGCCGGTGCTGCCGCCTGGGCCGTGTTGACCCGGAGGCTGGTTGAGCGCTGGCCCACGCCTGAAAAAGAGACC
>JBDSGA010000177.1:0-6096 GCA_039919235.1 Thermomonas sp.
CCGCTGAGGTGATACGGAATGCGCAGCAGTTGCAGCGCCTTTTCCAGCGCGCGGCTCTGGAAGTTGCCTCGGAACAGGATGCAAAACTCGCTCCACGGAGCCTGGTGTTTCTGCGCAATAAACTGGATTTCCGAGGCGACTTTTTCCGCCTCGTGCGCGGCGTCCTTGCATTCCCACACGCGGATGCGTTCGCCATCGGCCTGATCGCTCCACAAGGTCTTGGGGTGTTCGTGCGGGTTGTTGGCGATCAGCGCATTGGCGGCGCGCAGCACGCGGTTGGAGCAGCGGTAGTTCTGTTCCAGCTTGACGATGCGCAGCGACGGATAATCGGTGCCCAACTGCAGCAGGTTGTCCGGGTTGGCGCCGCGCCACGCGTAGATGCTCTGGTCGTCGTCGCCCACGCAGGTGAACTGGCCGGCATCGCCGGCGAGTACGCGCAGCAGGCGGTACTGCGCGTCATTGGTGTCCTGGCATTCGTCGACCAGCAGATAGCCGATGCGCTCACGCCAGCCAGCGACGCAATCGGCGTCGGATTCCAGAAGCTGGACCGGTAGCCGGATCAGGTCGTCGAAATCCACCGCATTGAACGCGTTCAGACGTGTCTGATAACGCGCGTACAACGATGCGGCTTCGTGTTCGCGCCCGCTGCGTGCAGCGGCCGCGGCCTGTTCCGGCGACAGCCCGGCATTCTTCGCGCGGCTGATCAGTTGCTTCATCGCCTCGACCGCATCCGGCTTGCTGCCAGGCGGCAACAGGTCCTTGATCTGACCGGCGCTGTCATCGGAATCAAAGATTGAAAACCCGCGGCGCAGGCCGATGCGCGCGGGCTCGGTTTGCAGGATGCGCAGCCCCAGCGAATGGAACGTGGAGACGGTCAGTTCCTGCGCGTCATTACCCTTGAGCCGCCGCCCAACGCGTTCACGCATTTCGCGCGCGGACTTGTTGGTGAAGGTAATCGCGGCGACGCGCTTGGCAGGGTAGCGCTTGCTGGCGACCAGGTGCGCGATTTTCTCGATGATGACCCGCGTCTTGCCGCTGCCGGCACCGGCCAGCACCAGTAACGGGCCCTCGGTGTGCAGGACGGCGTCACGCTGGGGTTGGTTCAATCCGTTGAGGGTGTGGCCATGCATCAGGCCGCTATTGTCGAAGCTGCGGGGCAAGCTCGCCAGCCTTGTGCGCCGGTAGAATCCGTGCATGGCCAAGCTTTATTTCTATTTCTCGGCGATGAATGCCGGCAAGACCACGACGCTGCTGCAGTCGGCGCACAACTACCGTGAGCGCGGCATGCGCGTGGCGATCCTGACCCCGCGACTGGATGACCGCGGCGGCAGCGGCACGGTGGCGTCGCGAATCGGCTTGAAGGCGGATGGGGTTGCCTTCACCCACGATGCCGATCTCGAAACCATGATCCACGCCGACATTGCCGCGCACGGGCCGTTGCATTGCGTGCTGGTCGATGAAGCGCAATTCCTCACCAAATCCCAAGTCTGGCAGTTGAGCGAAGTGGTGGATCGCTTGCGCATTCCAGTGCTTTGCTATGGCTTGCGGACGGATTTCCGTGGGGAGTTATTCGAGGGCAGCCAATACCTGCTGGCCTGGGCCGATGAATTGCAGGAGATCAAGACCATCTGCCACAGCGGCAAGAAGGCGACCATGAACCTGCGCGTGGACGAAGGCGGTCGCGCGGTACAGGACGGCCCGCAGGTCGAGATCGGCGGCAACGAGCGCTATGTCTCGGTCAGCCGCGCCGAGTTCAAGAAAGTCATGCGCGGCGAAGGCAGCATCGAACCACTGCAAGCGCCGTTGCCGCTGTAACGGCCGGGATCCGAGCACCGGGCATCAGCGCCGATGCTTCGCGCAACCGGCGCTGATCTGTTCGATCTCGCGCGGGACCGCGCCACCTTCAGGCAGGGCCAGTTGCATCTGCGCCAGCACCGTGCCGAGTTCCGCCAACGCCTGCGTCGGCTGCCTGGGGCAATCCAGTTGCGCGGCATAGGCGCGCGCCAGCCACGATGCTTTGCGTTGTTCGACGTCGCCTTGGTCGAAACTGCCCAGCGCGCGCAACCGCTGGTAGGCGCCTCGGTCACCTGCGCTGGCCTCGAAGCGTGCCAGCGAAATTTCAGCACGGCGGGTGTGCGAATGGGCTTGGCCATAGCGGCTGCCGGTCAGTCGTGCACCCTCGCGAAGGGCTTGGTGCGCGGGCTCGGCTTGCCCAAGTGTCGCCAGGATTTCACCAAGCAGGCGGTCACTATCCCCCACAAGTTCATGGCTGGCACCGAAGCGTGCCGCACGTAGTTGGCGTGCTTCGCGGATCAGCGGCAAGGCCTGTTCGTCTTTGCCTGCGCTATGCAGGATCATCGCCAGGTTGAAGATGCCGTCGGCCAGCACGCCCGCGTTGTGGCCGCTGCGCCACGCAGCGACGGCGTGTTCCTGGTAAAGAACCGCTTGGCCAAAGTCGCCTCGCTCCCAAGCCACGATCGCCAGGCTGTTGTACATGCGTGCCATGTCCGGATGATTGGGGTCCAGGCGCGTGCGCATCCACTTGTAGCTATCCAGGAACTCGGTTTCGGCCTCGCTGAATCGACCCAGGTCCACGAACAGCGCGGCTAGTTGCCGGCGGGCATCGATCGTGGCGCGGTAGTCCTTGCCATGCAGGTCCAGCGCCAGCGCCAGCGAGCTGCGGCAATCACGTTCGGCGGCGATGAGCTCGTCGGTGCTGCGTTCCAGCGCACACAGGTTGCGCAGCATGTCGATGGCCAAAGGATGCCGCTCGCCCACCTTTTGCTGCAGTTGCGCAAGGGCCTCGCGCAGGACGCGAATGGCGTCATTGGCATCACCGTTGTCGGCCTTGAGGGACGAAATGTCGAGGAGGCTTTCGGCAACACCGACATCGTCATGGTGGTCGCGACGAAGTCCGAGTGAACGATCGAACAACTGGCTGGCGAGGTTGCGTTCCCCGAGGTCGCGGTGGCAGCCACCCAATTGCAGGAAGAACGCGCTGGCCTGTGCAGGTAGTTGCTCCTGTTCGCGCATGGCGAGATCTTGCATGGGCCGCATCTGCGATAGGCATCCCTTTGCATCGCTCAACTGGCGCTTCACGTTGCCACGCAGCGTCGCGGCCTCCAGGCGCAGGCTGGCGGGCGCATCGGGCAGTTCCCGGAGTAGTTGAAGTTGCTGGTCGAGCAGCGCATTCGCCTCACGATAGTCGCCCAACCCCAGTCGCAATCGGGCGACCACGCCATAGAGTTCCGCGCGCGCCTGCGGTTGCCGGGCCAGGCTGCGTTCGCCGCGCGTGATGCCCAAGGTGAGCAAGCCGCGCAGATCCATCGGCGCATGCTGTGGCGCCGAGCCGGCACTTTCGAACAGGCCGGCAACGAAGTTTTGCATGGCCTGAGCGCGACCGGCTTCACGCAACGCCTGTCGCGCCTGCCAACCGACCACCACCAGTGCGGTCAGCATCACCAGCAGCACCATGCTGGCCGCGGCCATGGGCCAACGGTGGCGATGCAGGTACTTCCGCGCCCGATAGCCCATGCGTTCGCCGCGGGCCTGGATCGGCCGCCCACGCAAGTAGCACAGCAGGTCCTGCGCCAGTGCCTCGGCGGAGACGTAGCGTTGCTCGGGGCGCTTGCCAAGCGCCTTGCTCAAGATGTTGTCGAGGTCGCCGGTGAGCGCGCGTGCAAGACGCTTCGGCGAATACGGGCGGGTCGATTCCGCCTCGCTGCGCAGCGCCGCCTGCGAGGCGCGCAGCGGTTCCCCGTCTAGGATGGCTTCCTCCCACTCGGCATCGGTTTGGCGCTTGAGTCGGTAGGGCTTGCTACCGGTGAACAATTCATACAGCACCACGCCGAGCGAATAGACGTCGGTCATGGTGGTGACTGGCTCGCCGCGAATCTGTTCCGGCGCTGCGTAGTGCAGGGTGAAGGTGCGTACGCCGGTGCGGGTTTGCTCCAGCGGAAGCAGCTCGCCATCGAGCAATTTGGCGATGCCGAAATCGAGCAGGCGCACATGCCCGGCCGGGGTCACCAGGATGTTCGACGGTTTCAGGTCACGATGGACGATCAGGTTGGCGTGCGCGTGGCTGACCGCGTCGCAGACCTGCCGGAACAGGTCGATGCGTGCCGCCAGCTCCAACTGGCGCGTCTGGCAGTAGGTGGTAATCGCCTCGCCATCCACATATTCGAGGGCCAGGTAAGGCTGGCCCTCGCGGTCGATGCCCGCATCCAGCAGGCGCGCGATGTACGGATGCGCGAAGCGGGCGAGGATCTCGCGTTCACGATCGAAACGCTGGCGCAGGCGTGGATCGACCAAGCCGGGACGCAGCAGCTTTAGCGCGACCTTGCGCTCGTACAGGCCATCGGCGCGCATCGCCAACCAGACCTGGCCCATGCCACCTTCACCGATCATCCGGTCCAAGCGGTAGGGACCAATGCGTGCGCCGGGTCGGGCACCGTTCGGCAGCTCCACCACGGGTTCGGCGAGGAACGCCTCGTCGTTTTCTTCCAGCGTCAGCAGGTGCTGCAATTCATCGGCCAGCGCGTTGTCCTCGCGGCGCAAGGCGGCCAGATGCTCCCGGCGCTGTTCGGCAGGCAGCTCGAGCAATGCGTCCAAAAGCGGGGACAGCCGTTGCCAGCGTTCGGCGTCCATCCGTCAGCGCCGAATCACGCGACCACGAGGTCAGATGACCTCTGGGTCTTTCAAGGATGCCAGCAGGAACATGCGCGCTTTTTGCCAGTCGCGTCGCACGCTGCGTTCCGAGCGTTTCATCAGGGCGGCGATCTCCAGTTCCGACAGGCCCGCGAAATAGCGCAGTTCCACCACCTGGGTCAGGCGCGGATCCACCGCGGTGAGCCGGGTCAGCGCAGTGTCCAGGCCCAGCATGTCCTCATCCAGGCGCAAGCCGCCTTCCAGGTCTTCCGGCAAGTCAGTCACCCGGTGCTGGTCGCCGCCACGCTTTTGCGCCAGCCGCTGGCGCGCATAGTCCACCACCACGCTGCGCATGGCCGAGGCGGCATAAGCGAAGAAGTGCGCGCGGTCATCGAACTGCGCTGCGCCTTTGCCACGGCCGATCAGTTTGAGATAGGCCTCGTGCACCAGCGCAGTCGCGTCGAGCGTATGCCCGTGCTGGCCCGCCAACTGGCGGCGCGCCATCGAGTGCAGTTCCTGGTACAGCGTGGCCAGTACGCGATCCATCGCACTGCGGTCGCCCTTGTGGGCGGCATCCAGCAGTACGGTGATTTCACCGGCTTCGGTCATGGCAAGGCGCGGATCGGGGGAAACCGCACTATAGCCAAAGCGAGCGAGATCCGTGAACCGATCCGACCCGAAGGAAGGGTCTTTTTCAACGCTGGCAATGCGTGCACCACACGCTGGCCCGCTGGCCGATCATCGCCTGCTTCAACACGCGTCCGCAGCGTTTGCAGGGCAGGCCGCCGCGGCCGTACACCAGCAATTCCTGTACGAAATAGCCGGGCGCACCATCTGGGCTGATGAAGTCGCGCAAGGTGGTGCCGCCGCGCTCGATGGCGTGCGTCAGGATCGCCTTCACCGCGTCGGCGAGCGCCTGGTAGCGGCGTCGGCTGATCGAGCCAGCCGCACGCAGCGGCGAAATCCCGGCCATGAACAAGGCCTCGGCGGCGTAGATGTTGCCGACACCCACCACCACCGCCTGGTCCATGAGGAAGGTCTTGACCGGTGCGCTGCGCCCGCGGCTGCGGGCGAACAGGATGTCACCATCGAAATCATCCGCCAACGGCTCCGGTCCCAGATCCGCAAGCAATGGATGTGTTGTGTCCGGCGGCTGCCACAGCAGGCAACCGAAGCGACGCGGGTCATTGAAGCGCAGCACGCGACCGCTACTCAATTCGATATCCACATGGTCATGCGCCCGCACCGGCGTTGACGCCGGCAAGACGCGCAAGCTGCCCGACATGCCCAAATGCAGGAGCGCGCTGCCGGCGGCGGTGTCCAGCAGCAGGTACTTGGCGCGCCGGCGTATGGCGTCGATGCGCTGCCCGGGCAGACGTTCAGAGACCTCGCGCGGGATCGGCCAGCGCAGGTCTGGCCGGCGCAGCAGCACACGACTGACGCGCTGGC
>JBDSGA010000178.1:0-5991 GCA_039919235.1 Thermomonas sp.
TGCGCACCTTTGCCGAGCTGGGCCAGCCACAAGGCCAAATTCCCGGGGACGAATGGCGGATCAGTCGCCACGTACGCATTGATCACGGCGATGCCACGCGCGCGGTCCGAGGCGGTGCCGCCGAACAAGGCGGTTGCCAGCTGATCCTTGGCATGTGGCGGGAGCTGTCTCAGCATCGGGTCTGAACCGTCGATCCAGTTACGCTTCGCCAATTCGATGTCGCCACGTCGAAACGCGATCTCGCCCAGTTCGCGTCCCGCCAGGCGCAATCCGGCAGCACTGGCGCGTTTCAGGAATTGCTCGGCGCCATCGAGATCGCCATCGCGCAGGTACAGCACCCCGCGCCAGCGCATCACGTTCGGCACCATCGGATCCACCGCGAGCGCGTGCTCGATGCGCTCCACTCCGGCCCGCTTGTAACCGCTGCGCACCAAGTTCAGGCCGAACCAGAAGTTGGTAGTGATGTCGTCAGGGTCAAGCTGCAAAGCCTTCTCGAAATACTGCCGCGCTTCAAGCATGCCGCTGCCATTGAGTGGCGCCGCCAACCCCATCGCCGCCCAGGGTTCGGCCAGGCGCGGGTCGAGTTCGATCGCGTGCCTGGCATGGCCGCGCACCTGTTCCTCGCGTTCCGCAAAGCGGCCGGGCGCATAGGTCGGGAGAATTGCGTGCAACGCCGCCAGCCGCGAATACGCGCGTGCATAGGCGGGATCCAGTTCAATCGCCTGTTCCAGTTGTTTCACCGCATCCAGCATGTGCTCGCCATCGCGCTTGTCGAACGTGGCGGTGGCTTTCAGGTACAGCGCATACGCCTCCGGATTGCTGGTGCCAGCATCCACCAGTTGCTGCGACTGCTCGCCGGACAACACCACCGCGAGCTTTCCGGTGATGGACTGGGCGATGCGTTCCTGCAATGCGAACACATCCTTGAGATCACCGTCATAGGTTTCCGACCAGAGGTGGAAGCCATCCTTGCTGCGGATAAGCTGTGCGGTGATGCGCACCTTGTCGCCCTGCTTGCGCACCGAGCCTTCCAAAACGTGTGCCACGCCGAGGGTCTCGCCAATCACGCGCAGGTCCTCGTTCTTGCCCTTGAACGAAAACGACGAGGTGCGCCCGGCGACCTTCAGATCCTTGACCTGCGCCAGCGCGTTGAGGATTTCCTCGGCGATGCCGTCGGAAAAATAATCCTGGTCGTGCTGCGGCGACAGGTCGGCGAAGGCCAGCACGGCGATGGATTTTTCCGGGATGCTGACGTCAGAAACCGGAGCGGAGACAGTTAAGGAAGCCTCAACTGCCTCCGTTCCGGTTTCAACAGCCGACACCTGCGCATACCGCCACATCAAGCCGCCACCGACCGCCAGCAGCACGGCCAGGATCAGCAGTTCGGTGGTCGATACGCTCTGTTCGCCCTTCTCGCCGTGGTACCAGGCCAGCACCAGCGCAACGAAGAAACCCAGCACCAGCGCCAGCGTGATCCCACGTTGCAGGGTTTCCGGCCAACCGAATTGCTGGGCCACGATGTCCACGCCCTGCAGCAATGCAAACGCTGCGGCGACGTAGGCCACGGACCACTGCACCAGCTTGCGTTGCTTGAGGCGTTGCCAGAGCTCATCCATCAGTCGAAGGTCTTCTCATGTTTGGCGAAGCGCTTGATTTCGGTCTGGAGCCGCGGATCATCGCGCACCTTGTCCCATACCGGATCCATTCGCAGCGTGCTGGACGAAATGATTCCGTCGGAACCTGGCATCTGACGGATGTGTGCCAGCAGTGGCAAGGCGAGGTCCAGGCGCCCGATTCGCGCATACACATGCGCCGCACGAGCTAGGTCAATGGATCCATTGGCGGCATCCATGTCCACGGTCAGCAAGGACTGCGCCTGCTTGACCAACTCGATGGATCGCACCGTGTTGCCCAGCAATCCCTCTATTTCGGCGAGGTTGTAGCGAAGCCGCTGGCCGCTGCCGGAGTTGACTGGCAAGTCGGCCAGCCGCGCGTCGAGCCGTTTGCGTGATGCCTCCAGGTAAGGCTTGGCTTCTTGTGTCCTGCCCATGAACATCAGCAGGCTGCCCTTGGCGGAATCGAAACCTTCCGAGTCCCTGCCCAGGTCCTTGCCGTTGAGTGATTGCAGCTCGGCCAGGGCCTGGTCATATTTGCGCTGCATGATCAACGGTGTTTGCCGGATGCCGACCGAGGTCACATCGGAACCCGGGGCGATGGCAACAGCGCCCGATGCATTTCCATCGCGAGCCAAAAGCAGCGTACTGAGTAGTCGCCTAGCCGACATGTCTTCCGGATCGCTCGACAGGGAATGACGAAAATCCGATTCGGCGCCCGTCAGGTGACCCGCGAACATCCGGGTCAAACCACGTTCGGTGGACAGCTTGGTGTTAAGTGGATCAAGCGCCATTGCCTTGCTGACCGCAACGATCGCCTCCTCAAACCGACCCAGCCGCCGCAGGGTCAGCATGCGGCCATACAGCGCATCAGTCTGATGGGGTTGCCTGGCCAACACCGAGTCGTAAGCTGCCAGTGCACCGCGATAGTCCAGCTTCACGCGGTACTGGATCTCGGCCAGCGCGAGGTCCGCTTCGACCAAACCCGGGTCCAGCTGTTTGGCGCGATTGGCGGCATCAAGCGCCCGCTGCGCAAGCGAGGTCTGGGGATTGTCTACTTCGCCATTCTTCCAGAACAGGAGCAGCCGCGCGGAAGCAAGTTTGGCGTAAGCCAGTGCAAACATTGGATCCAGCTTTACCGCTTGTTCGTAGTAAGTAATCGCCTGACTGAGGGTTCGGCCATCGGTTGTTTGGAAGAAACGCCTGAACTCGAATCCACCCCGGAGGAACAGGTCGTACGCGGCCTGGTTGGTTGTAGGGATGGTGCCGACCTTCGCTTGTTCTGCTGGTAGCAGTTTCGCGCGCATCGTCTCGGCGACCAGGCTGGCAACTTCCTTCTCCACCTTGAACACGTCAGCGACGTCACGGTCGAAGCTGTCTGCCCACAGGTGGGTATCGGTGCGGGCATCGATCAACTGCAGGTTGATCAGCACCTTGTCGCCTTGCCGCTGCACGCTGCCTTCCAGGATGTGGGCAACTCCAAGTTCGGCGGCAACTTGCTTCAGGTTTTCAGGACGGCTGGCGTACTTCTCGGTCGAGGTGCGCGAGATCACCTTGAGTGCATCGATCTTGGACAGGCTGGTCAGGATCATGTCCTGCATGCCACTGACGAAATATTCGTTGTCCTTGTTCGAACTCAGGTTCTCGAATGGCAACACCGCGATGGATTTATCGGCCAACGCCGCGGTGGGAATGACAGGCTCCAGCGAATTGCTGCGCCAGATCAACACGCCACCCACGGCCAGCACCAGCGACAGCAACAGCAATTCGATACCGCTGATCTTCTGCTCGCCCTTCTCGCCGTGATACCAGGCCAACAACAGCGTGACGACGAACCCGAGTGCCACCAGCCCAAACCCCACGCGCATCACCAGCGTCGGCCATCCATAACTTCCGGATGCCATGTCCAGGACCTGCAGCAAGGCCCACGCGCCGGCTGCATAGGCCACCGCCCACTGCACCAGCTTGCGTTGCTTGAGGCGTTGCCATATCTCAGTCATCCATCAACTCTCACACGTTCACCATGGCCGCGAAGCACGGCTACTTTTGCCGTAAAACGCAATAACACGTGAAGTCCAGCCAACTCGCTTGCACCCTACAGCAGGCCAGTCTGGCTCGCAGGTGGGACGATGCCGGTGCATCATGGCCGGCAAGCCAGACCGACAGGGACATGCATGATCGATGTTGTCGATGACGACGCGCACGCCGATGTCCGCTTGCGGCTGGCCGTCGGTGTGATCGCGCATCGCGACCTGGTGGCGGAGGAAGAGCCCGCCCTGCGCCAGTCGATACGCGATTTCCTGCAACAGCTGCAGGCCGAATTCTCGGATTTGCCGCTGCGGCTGATCTCCGCGCTGGCCGAGGGCGGCGACCAGCTGGCGGCCGAGGAAGCACTGGCCTTGGGCATCGAGCTGGTGGTGCCCTTGCCGATGCCGCAGGACGAATACGAAAAGGATTTCAACGACCCCGAGGATCTGGCCCGATTCCGCACGCTTGCGGCGCAGGCGCAGGTACGGGTGCTGCCGATGGCCCCAGGCAACACTCCGGAAACGATTGCCGAGCGCGGCCAGGCCCGGAACCTGCAATACGCGCAAATGGGCATGTTCATCTCCTCGCATTGCCAGCTGTTGCTGGCGCTCTGGGACGGCCACGCCAGCGACGCCACGGGCGGCACCGCACAGGTAGTCGCCTTCCATATCCACAATGTCATGCCGGGCCTCAGCGTCGAACAGGTGGCGCCGAACCTGTTGGCCGATGACGAAAGTGACCTCGTCTACCACCTGCCCTGTTCCCGCCGCCTCCTGAAAACCGCGCCTGATCCTTCCCATTCACAACCCCATTGGTTGACGCTTGCGGGCAACCATCCGCGAGCGCAGGGCATGCCCGCGCATTACCGCCACGTCTTCGGGCAGATGCAGTCGTTCAACCTGGACATGGCCAACCATGCGCAAGCAATTACCGCATCGACCGGGTCGTTGTTCGAAGACCGCTTGCCGTCGGCGCCGCCCATGATCGCCGCGCGTGTCGAACGCCTGTTCCACGCAGCGGACTGGCTCGCCCTGCATTTCCGGCGCAGGGTGCAGACCAGCCTGCTGTGCACGCATGCGATCGCCGCGCTGATGGGCCTGTCTTTCATCCTGTACTCGGACGTCAACGCCAACCTGATGTATGTGCAGGCGTTCCTGCTGTTGTTCGGCATCGGCGTGGTCATGAGCTTGCTTGGCCGGCGCCGGCAATGGCAACGCAAGTACCTC
Source organism: Thermomonas sp. (assembly GCA_039919235.1). GTDB lineage: Bacteria > Pseudomonadota > Gammaproteobacteria > Xanthomonadales > Xanthomonadaceae > Thermomonas. The sequence goes on from JBDSGA010000178.1 coordinate 4,868, forward strand.
GATTATCGGGGTTTGGCCGAAGGCCTGCGCGTGCAGATTTATTGGCGCGTGGCCGGCGTTGAACCACCCGCGAACACCAGTCTGGGCTACGACAGCTTCCTGCAGAAACAGGACGTTGACCTCAGCTGGATCCGACACGCGATGCGTGGCAGCAGCCTGCTGCGCGACGAAACGTTCCATAGTAATTCGTCCTGGCTGGCCTGGGTCGTCAGGCACTGGATCGGCGATACCCAGGGCACCGGTGGGCAGCTCGAGTATTACCAGCAAGGCACGGCTCGACGAACGCAGGCCTTCCACGTCACCGAACGCATGGGCAACCTGGCGCTGGCGGCAGGCTTGCTGGGCGCCGTGTTGCTGCTGGTCGGCGGACCGGGGCTCGCATCCTTCTGGCAACAGAAACTTGTGCTCGTCATGGGCCTGCTGCCATTGCTGGCCGGTATCCGCGAGGCCTATTCGTACAAGAAGGCCGACAAGGAACTGATCAAGCAGTTCCGCTTCATGAGCCGTCTGTTCGAAAGCTGCGGCGCGCGCCTGCAACGCGTGCAGGCTGATGCCGAAACCCGTCAGATCCTGCTCGCACTTGGCCGTGCCTGCCTGGAAGAGCACGCCGAGTGGATCCTGCTGCACCGCGAGCGTCCGCTGGAGCATGCGCAGCTGTCCGGCTAGCGCATTGTTTTGCGTAACCGTCGGTGACGGGAGCATGGACGCTTGACTGCCTCCAGGTGTCGCATGCACTACCGGGCTTTCATCAGCTACAGCCACGCCGACTCACGCTGGGCGCGTTGGGTACATCGTCGCGTGGAAAACTATCGGCTGCCGTCGCGGCTCCGCGGGACTAACGGCGAGTTCGGCTTGCTGCCGGATCGGTTTGGTCCGATCTTCCGCGACCGCGAGGATCTATCGAGCGCCGGTGAACTAGGGCCCAGCATTCAACTGGCCTTGACAAATAGCGAAGCGTTGATCGTGCTGTGCTCGCCGGATGCCGCACGTTCGCCTTGGGTCAACAACGAAATCCTCAATTTCAAGCGGCTGGGGCACGCAAACCGGATCTTCGCCCTGATCCTGGCAGGGGAACCCAACACCGGTGACGAGCGCGAATGTTTTCCGCCGGCCCTGCGCTTCGA
>JBDSGA010000179.1:0-2715 GCA_039919235.1 Thermomonas sp.
GCGGACTTCATCGCGATGTAGGCATTGGTGTTGGCCGGGTTGCCGACCACCAGCACCTTGACGTCGCGCGAGGCCACCTTGTTCAAGGAAGCACCCTGCGCGGTGAAAATCTTGGCGTTTTCCAGCAGCAGGTCCTTGCGCTCCATGCCCGGACCGCGCGGACGCGCGCCGACCAGCATCGCGACGTTGGCATCCTTGAACGCGACGTCTGCGTCATCGGTGCCGACCATGCCAGCCAGCAGCGGAAACGCGCAATCCTCAAGCTCCATCATCACGCCCTTGAGCGCGGCCTGGGCTTTTTCCATTGGCAGTTCGAGCATCTGCAGGATTACCGGCTGGTCCTTGCCCAACATTTCACCGGACGCGATGCGGAACAGCAGGGCGTAACCGATCTGGCCGGCAGCGCCGGTGACTGCAACACGGACGGGGGCTTTCATTGTTTCGACTCCTGAAATGACGATTCGGCGCAGGACGCCGCATCGAGTTAAAGAATGGACTCAGGCCAGCTCGGCACAGAATTCCTGGATGCGGGCCAGGCCGGGCGCCAGTTGCGGCGTCGGGCAGGTGTAACTGATGCGCAAGGCGCGCGGCTCGCCGAAGGCCGAACCCGGCACGCAGGCCACGCCCTTGGCTTCCAGCAATGCGTTGCAGAAATCGACGTCGTTACTGATCAGCGCATCGCCATGCGACTTGCCAAAGTACGCGCTGATGTCCGGGAATACATAGAACGCACCCTGCGGTCGCGGGCAGAGGATACCGGGAATTGCATTCATCACTGCCATCACCTGGTCACGCTTGGCCTGGAATTCGGCATTCTTCTGGATCGGCACATCCTGCGGACCGTTCAGCGCTGCGATGGCAGCGGCAGTCACGATCTCCGGGATGTTGGTGATGTGGTTGGAATTCATCACCGCCACCGCCTGCGCCACCGATTCCGGACCGGCCATGAAACCGACGCGCCAACCCGGCATGCCGTAGGTCTTGGACAGCGAGTCGATGAAAATCACGCGGTCGCACAATTCGGGGCGTGCCATCACGAAATTGGTGTATTCCAGCCCGTCGAACAACATCCGGTTGTAGATGTCGTCGGTGATGATCCATGTGTCCGGATACTTCACCAGCACATTGGCGAGCGCGTGGACCTCGTCCTTGGTGTAGACCATGCCGGTCGGGTTGGAGGGGTTGTTGAACAGGAACACCTTGGGCTTCTTCGCCAGCGCGGCATCAAGCTGCGCCGGGGTCATCTTGTAGTCCTGCGAAGCCGGGCACGGCAGCAGGTCGACCTTGGCATTGATGATCTCGGCGATGTCCAAGTAGCTGGTCCAGTACGGCACCGGGAACACGATGGTATCGCCCTCATCCAGCAGGGATTCGGCCAGGTTATAGATCACGTGCTTGGCACCGATACCGGTCGCGCAGTTGACGCGCCCGTAACCGGTCAGGCCGATCTTTTCGATGTGCTCGAGGAACGCGTCCAGCAGCGCGTCGCTGCCGCGATTGTTGCCGTACTGGCCGCTGTCGTTCTCCAGTGCTTCGCGCGCGGCGGCATAGACATGCTCACCCGGCAGGAAGTTCGGCACGCCGATCGAGAAGCTGATGATGTCGCGCCCTTCGGCTTTCAGCCGCTTGGCCTTTTCAGCGACCTGCATGATGGCGCTGGGCTTGGCGCGCCCGATGCGCGTGGCGAGTTGTGGCATGGCCTGGGGGACCTCGGCTTGGGGCCGCACAACGCGGCATGGCGTGGGATTTAGCCCCGTGATTTTAGCACGACGCCGCCACTCCACTCTTGATGTGGCTGGACCGACACAGTCCGCCGCCAGCGACATGAGCACCCGAGTAGACGTGGAATACACCAACGCAAACGGGCGGCAAAAAGCCGCCCGTCGATATCGCAAATGCGCAGATCAGGGCGCCAGGATCTTGTTCCACTCGGCTACGCGGTCAGCCTTGGCGGCCAGCACCGCATCGGTATCGCCTTCGATCTTGACCGACGTGATCTCGTCTCCGCCTTTCACCGTATCCACAGCGTCCAAGCCGCTGATCACCTTGCCGAACACGGTGTGCTTGCCGTCGAGCCACGGCGTCGGTACATGGGTGATGAAGAACTGGCTGCCGTTAGTATTCGGACCGGCGTTCGCCATCGATAGCACGCCACGCTCGTGCTTGACGCCGTTGGTGGTTTCGTCCTCGAACTTGTAGCCCGGGCCGCCGGTGCCGCTGCCCTGCGGGCAACCGCCCTGGACCATGAAATCCGGGATCACCCGATGGAAATTCAGCCCGTTGTAGAAGCCACGCTGGGCCAGGTTGACGAAGTTGGCGACCGTCAGCGGCGCCTTGTCCGGATACAACTCGACGTTGATTGGGCCGTGGGGGGTCTCGAAGATGGCATTCAGGGACATTTTGGTTCCTGCTGGAATGAGTGGCACGGCGGGCGCCGCAGCCAGCTATAATACTCGGCTTCCCTTCCCAATATAGCCGTGCTGGTAGAACCCGGCCCGCATTCCTGATGTCCATAGAACGCCTCCGCAACATCGCCATCGTCGCCCACGTCGATCATGGCAAGACCACCCTCGTCGACTGTCTGCTCAAGCAATCCGGCACCTTCAACGAGCGCATGGTGCTCGCTGAGCGCGTCATGGACAGCAACGATCAGGAAAAGGAACGTGGCATCACGATCCTCTCCAAGAACACCGCCATCACCTGGAATGGCAACCG
>JBDSGA010000180.1:0-5827 GCA_039919235.1 Thermomonas sp.
CGAAGCATCGTGATGCGCCGGAAGCCTGATTCTGATGCGCTCGTTCCAGCAACCATCTTGTCAGTTCCGGCGCACTGCAACGGAACTCGCCTAGCCGATGCTCATTCGTGAGCGGGCTGGGCGCACTGAGCGGCAAGACTCAGCGCTCCCACGGCGCAGGCGTACTCAACAGGTGGCGGATCGCTGCATTACTCTCCAGCGGCGCATCGAGTAGCGCATTGAAGCGCTGCAGGGCCTGTCGGCTCAAGGCGAACCGGGTCTGGTCAGCCAGCACCTCACGCGCCTTCTCACACACCGCGTCGAGGATGAATTCCGTGCGGTTCACGCCGCTGACTTCCACGGCATGATCGATCAGCGCTTGCTTGGCGGCGGGCGCTCGGAAATTGATGACTTTGCTGGCGGCAGTGCTCATGGCGAATAGTCCTGCTCTACCTGATGGAGGTAGCACATAGATGAGGTCTTGTATGCACACTGTACACACGCATCGGAATTTACTCAACCGCGGCGCCCTCAGTACTGACGAGCCGATGCCCTGCATTCTTTCTTGCCGGGTCGCTGCCAGCTTTCCGCCTCGACCCAGGCATTCTTTGATACTTTGTGGACGGGAGTACAGCCCCTATGGAGTCGGCCCTTAGATAGTACGAGTCTCCACCTTGAAGATTAATCCAACCTCAGCCGTTCGCCCCCGGATCAAGTCCAGCGCAGGCTCGACTCACCACGAACGGAAGTGGGTGGAACTTCCCTCCCATCTCTCATGCCCCGAACAGAAGCAATATCGAGACTATTCAAGGATCGTATCAATAGGCCACGGTTATAGAAGAAGCGCGAGACCCGTTTTCGGTCGAAACTATTGATCGGCTTGGTTCAGTGACGTCTTTCGTCCAGAAGCGGTCGTCCAGGCACATTTATTAGCTAAATAAGTACATCTCGCAAACTATAAGCAGGCGCTTTCAACCTGCGATGCTTCCCTCCCATGCAACCACCGATACAGCGCAGGCAGCACCAGCAACGTCAGCAATGTCGACGACACGATGCCGCCAATCACGACCGTGGCCAACGGACGCTGCACTTCGGAACCCGCGCCGACATTGAATGCCATCGGCAGGAAGCCAAGCGATGCGACAAGCGCGGTCATCAGTACGGGCCGCAGGCGACCGAGTGCGCCATCGACGATGGCTTCTTCGAGTGGAACGCCTTGCTCACGCAACTTGCGGATGAAGCTGATCATGACCAGCCCGTTGAGCACTGCGATGCCCGACAACGCGATAAAGCCCACGCCCGCAGAAATGGACAATGGAATATCGCGCAACCACAGCGCCAACACGCCACCGGTCAGTGCCAGCGGAACCCCGCTGAAAACGATGCCGGCGTCCTTGGCTGAGCCGAATGCCATGAACAGCAATCCGAAGATCAGCACCAGGGTCAGCGGCACGACCACGGCCAGGCGCTGGCTTGCGGAAATCAGTTGCTCGAAGGTGCCGCCGTATTCCAGCCAGTAGCCGGTTGGCAGTTTCACCTCGCGCGCGATCGCGCTGCGGACCTCGGCGACGAACCCGCCGAGGTCGCGTCCGCGAACATTGCCGCTGATCACGATGCGGCGCTTGCCGTTTTCGCGATTGACCTGGTTCGGGCCAAGTTGCTGGCTGATGCTGGCAACCTCGCGCAGCGGCACCGTACGCGGTGCGCCGGTGCGCCATGTTGCTTTGCCACTCGACTCGTCCGCCTGTACACCGTCGCCCAATGCAATCGGAAGTTCTGCCAGCGCCCGTGGGTCTTGTCGCAATGCGTCGGGCAGTCGCACGATGATGTCGAAGCGGCGGTCGCCCTCGAATAACTGGCCCGCTTTGCTGCCACCAATTGCCGTGGTTACCGCGTCTTGCACGTCGCCGGGGTTGAGTCCGTAATTCGCCAGCGCATCGCGATTCGGCTCGACCGTCAACAACGGAAGGCCGGTCAGCTGCTCAGCTTTTACATCGGTCGCACCGGACACGTCGGCCATTACCGCCTCTATCTTTTCGGCCGTGCGAACCAACTGATCCAGATCATCGCCGTAGAGCTTCACGGCAACGTCAGCGCGCACACCGGAAATCAGCTCGTTGGTGCGCATCTGGATCGGTTGCGTCACTTCATAGTTATTGCCCGGCACGGCGCCGATGACGGCTTCGACTTCTTCAAGAAACGCGCGCTTCGGCTTTCCTGGATCAGGCCAGTCCTTGCGATCCTTGAGGATCACGAAGGTGTCCGCGATCGATGGCGGCATCGGGTCGTTGGCGACTTCCGCGGTGCCGATTCGGGCGAATACGCGCTGCACTTCCGGTATTTTCGCCAAAACTGCATCAAGCGTCTTCTGCATTTCGACGGATTGACTGAGGCTGGTTCCCGGGATGCGCAACGCCTGCACCACGACGTCGCCCTCATCGAGATTCGGAATGAATTCGCTGCCAAGCCGTGGCGCCAGCCATCCGCACGCGACAACCAGCAGCGCCGCAGCAGCGACCACCGGTATACGCAGACGCAGAGAGCTCCGCAGCAAAGGCGCATAGCCACGTCTGCACCAGGCGATCAAGCGATTTTCCTTTTCTGCCACTTGGCCACCGAGGAACACCGCGACGGCAGCGGGCACGAACGTGAGCGATAGAAGAATCGCGCCCGTCAAAGCCAACACCACGGTAATCGCCATCGGGTGGAACATCTTTCCCTCGATCCCGCCCAGCGCGAAGATCGGCAGGTACACCGCCGTGATGATGCCGACGCCGAACACGCTGGGCCGGACCACCTCGGCTGTCGCGCTTGCGGTCATCGCAAAACGTTCCTCGCGCGTCATGACCCGGCCCAGCACATGCTGCTGGTCGCCGAATCGGCGCAGACAGTTCTCGATGATGATGACCGCGCCATCGACAATCAAACCGAAATCCAGCGCGCCCAGACTCATCAGATTGCCGGACACGCCACCGCGCACCATGCCGGTGAGGGTAAACAGCATCGCCAGCGGAATGACCGCGGCTGTAATCAGGGCTGCGCGGAAATTGCCGAGCAGCAGGAACAACACGACGATGACCAGCAATGCGCCTTCGACCAGATTCTTTGACACCGTTGCAATGGTGCGGTCGACCAGTGTGGTGCGATCGTAGACCGCAGTGGCAACCACGCCGTCCGGCAGGCTGGCATTCGCTTGCTGCAGCTTCTCAGCCGCAGCAACGGATACCTCGCGGCTGTTCGCGCCCACCAACATCACGACCGTGCCGATCACCGCTTCGTGGCCATTCTGCGTGGCCGCGCCACTGCGCAGTTCCATGCCCTCCGCCACGGTCGCGGTGTCACGCACGCGGATCGGCACGCCTTCGCGGCGGTCGAGCACGATCATCCCGAGTTGCTGCGCATCGCCCACTTGGCCGGGGACACGCACCAGCAATTGCTCGCCATTGCGCTCGATGTAGCCCGCGCCGACGTTGCGGTTGTTGCTGGCCAACGCATCCACCACATCCTGCAAGGTGAAGCCGAGCGCGCGCAGCTTGACCGGATCGGGGGTGACGTGGATCTGCCTTTCATACCCGCCAATCGTGTTGACCTCGGTCACACCCGGCACGTTGCGCAACTGCGGACGTATCACCCAATCCTGCAAGGTGCGCAGGTCGGTTGGGGTGTAGGCACTTCCGTCCGGCTTGCGCGCACCGGTTTTCGCATCAACCGTGTACATGAAGATCTCGCCCATGCCGGTCGCAATGGGCCCAAGCGATGGTTCCAGTCCGGTGGGTAATTGCGAGCGCGCCTGTTGCAGGCGCTCGGCGACCTGCTGGCGTGCGAAATAGATATCGGTACCGTCATGGAAGACGACCGTCACCTGCGACAGCCCATAGCGTGACAGCGAGCGTGTGTAATCCAGACCGGGCAAGCCGGCCAAGGCTGTTTCGATCGGGAATGTCACGCGCTGTTCGGACTCCAGCGGCGAATAGCCGGGCGTCTCGGTGTTGACCTGCACCTGGATGTTGGTGATGTCCGGTGTGGCGTCGATCGGCAGCTTGGTAAAGCTCCAGCTACCCAGAGCAACCAGCCCCAAGGTCAGCACCAGCATCATCCAGCGCTGCCGGATGGAGAATGCAATCAGTCGCTCAAGCATGGCCGCCTCCTCAGTGCTCGTGCGCAGCAGTGGACTTGCCGATGTCGGCCTTGACCAGGAAGCTTTGCGCAACCACCACCTGTTCGCCAAGCTTTAGACCGGCAGTGACTTCCACGTTGTTTGCATCGCGCCGGGCCAACGTCACCGGACGTGCTTCGTAGCGCTCTTGTTCGCGCACATAGACGACGTCACGACCCTCTGCGTCGGTTTGCAACGCGGTCAATGGCACCACCAACGCCGCATCGGCGCGATCCACCACGATGCGTGCGCGCACCGCGGCGCCCGGTCGCCACAGGCCATCGGCATTGATGACGCGGGCCCGTGCGACCGTGCTCTGACTGGCGGTTGCGGTGGCCGGAAGGATGCGCTCGAGCGTGGTCTCGATGCTGACGTCATCGCTCAAGCGCGTGACCGTCACCGGAATGCCGGCCGTGATGTGGCCAGCGTCATTGCCAAAGATATGCAAATCGACCCACAAAGTGGAAAGGTCAACACTTTCAAACAACGACATGCCCTCGCCAGCGACGGCACCCACCGTCGCCGCGCGTTGCAGGACCGTGCCAGTGAGCGGCGATGTCACCGCGTATGTGGTCAAACTGAGATTGCTTTCGATGCTTGCAAGTTTTTGCCCAGCACGCACGGTGTCGCCCACGCCGACATGCACCGCGCGGATGGGTCCGGGGAACCGCGCCATGACCTGCGCAACCCGACCTTCCACGGGTGTCAACAAACCCTGGACTTCATGCTCGTCCGCAATGACGCCTGCAGCGACCGCTGCAACGCGGATGCCGGATGACTGCGCGACGGCAGCAGGAATGCTGGTCGATGCAACCTCGTCATCATGATGGTCTTCGCCAGCCTCATCGGCATGGCCGTGTTCTTCTTTATCAGCATGCGCATCGCCGTGCGCATCTGCGTGCTCATCCGTGTGCGCGTCAACGGGTTGTGCTGCGGGCTTGCTGCCGCAACCGGCCAAGCTCAGGCTCAGCGTCAAAGCCAGGATCACGATAAGCATCGTTCGCGCGAACTTGAATGAAGTCGTCTTGGTCATGGGTGGGTTCCTTGCGCGGTGGCTGCCGCTTGCGTGACCAGTGATTGGCCGGTCAGGCGTTGCAGTTCAATGAGGGCGCGTTGTGCATCCAGCGCGACCTCCAGTTGTTGCTTGCGCGCTGCAATACCTTCGGACTGCAGCTGCGCCCATTCCAGATAACTGATGGCACCTGCGCGGTACGCACGCTCGGCAGCAGAAGCCGCACGATCCAGCTTCGGCAGAATGTCCGAGCGGAGCCGTTCGACTTCAAGCTGCGCACTGCGATAGCGCCCGTGCGCCTCGACCAGGGTCGAATACAACGCCATGTCCTTCGCTTCGCGTTCTATCTCGACACCGGCAAGTTCCGCTTCCGCCACGCGGATGGCAGGCTGCGCACGACTGCGCGATCCCAGCGGTATCGACAGGCTCGCGACGAGTCCGAAATCGCCATCAGCCTGCAATCGGCGCACGCCAACCGACCAGTCGAGATCGGCGCGGGAATGGCTGCGGGCCAGTTGCAGACGCGCCTCGCTCACGCGCTGCGCGTTGGCGAAATACTTCAATTCCGGTGTGTCATCGAGCAATCGCGCCAAGGCCTCGGCGTCGACCACATCAGGTAGTTTCAGCGGATCGATATCGACTACGTCGAAGACCGGCGCACGTTCGCCCCACAACGCGGC
>JBDSGA010000181.1:0-5097 GCA_039919235.1 Thermomonas sp.
TTGCGCACTACCGTGCCGGTGCCGAGGTCGAGGAAGGTGCTGTCCTGAAGTGCAGGATTGCCGCTGCGCATGATCGATCTTTCCTGTGCTTGATCCGGCCGGATGCCGTGCACCGAGCATAGCGCACCTAGACAAAACGGCAGCCTGAACGACTGGTGCGAAAGGGGGGACTCGAACCCCCACGCCTTGCGGCACTGGCACCTAAAGCCAGGGCGTCTACCAATTCCGCCACTTTCGCGAGCTGTGATTGTAGCCGCTGGCTCCAGTTGGCTGGGCCTAGCGACAAAATAAAACGCCCAGCTTCTGGCCGGGCGTTTCAGGTCTTGGTGGGCCGTGAAGGATTCGAACCTTCGACCTATTGATTAAGAGTCAACTGCTCTACCAACTGAGCTAACGGCCCAAGAAACAAAATTGTAGCAAACACCGCAACAACTGAACACGTTTGCGGATCCGCTACATCCAACAAATTTGGGGTGGATGATGGGATTTGAACCCACGACCCCCGGAATCACAATCCGGTGCTCTAACCAACTGAGCTACACCCACCAAAGTTGTCACCGTCGCGTTGGCGCGCCCGGCAGGAATCGAACCTGCAACCGCCGGCTTAGAAGGCCGGTGCTCTATCCGGTTGAGCTACGGGCGCCCAACCAGATTGTCGCATCGAAGTGGGCCATTCGAGATGTAGCCACGAATGGTCGGGGTAGAGGGATTCGAACCCCCGACATCCTGCTCCCAAAGCAGGCGCGCTACCAGACTGCGCTATACCCCGCCGATGGAACCAACAATCACGACTTGCCATTACAGTCTATCTATCTCTCGCGACGCGCCAGCATGGCGAAAGGCCGGGCATTGTCCGACCAAGTGACTGGGCTGTCAACGCATGCAACTGTAAAAAGATGACAGCAGCACCATCATCCGCCAAACTATCGCGTTCCGCGCGGCGGCAACCGTTTTTAGTCGCGAAACGCCATCCTTTCACGTGCAACCGGGTTCCAGGCGAACCCACCCAGGAGTCATCGCATCATGCAAGTCTCGGTCGAATCCATTGGCAACCTCGAGCGCCGCGTCACCCTGAGCCTGCTGGCTGGGGACGTGGACAACCAAGTGGGCGGTCGCCTGCGCGATATGGCACGCACCGCACGCATCAACGGGTTCCGGCCAGGCAAAGTGCCAACCAAGGTCATGGAGCAGCGCTATGGAAGCCAGGTTCGAGCCGAGATCGTCGGCGGTCTCTTGCGCGAAGGCCTGGACCAAGCCGTGCGTGACAACGAGCTGCGTATCGCAGGCTCCCCGGAGATCAACGAGGCCGAGGAAGCGAACGACGGCGAACTGAAATACGTGGCGTCGGTCGAGCTGGTGCCGGAGTTCGGCGACCTGGACATGTCCACGCTTGAAGTCGTGCGTCACACCTCGGACGTAACCGATGCCGACATCGACCGCATGCTGGTCAACCTGCAGCAGCAGCGGGCCAGCTGGAGCATGGTGAAGCGCGCTGCAAAAACCGGTGACATGGTCAACATCGAGACCTTCAGCGTGATCGATGGCGCGCGCATGCCGGCGGAAGGCGTGGAAACGACCAGCACCGTGCTTGGCAGCGGCGGGATGTACGAGGCGGTCGAGAAGGCCATCGTCGGCATGCAGCCGGGCGAGGAAAAAACCGTCGACGTCACCCTGCCGGCCGATTGGCATGTGCAGCAATTCGCCGGCAAGACGGTCACCTCCACCTTCAAGCTCCTCGATGTGACGGAACAGGTGTTGCCGGACGTTGATGCGGCCTTCATTCGCAGCTTCGGCATCAAGAGTGGCGAAGCCGCGAAATTTCGCGACGAAATCCGCAGCAATCTCGCGCGGGAGCTCAAGGGCGCGCTGATGAATCGCCTCCGTCGCGAGGTGGGTGAACAGCTGGTGGCCGCGTACAAGGACGTGGAGTTGCCGCCGCGCCTGGTTGAAAACGAATCGCGTGGCCTGCAAGCCAACGCCCTCGAGCAGGCGCGCCGCCAAGGCCAGCAGATCGACCCCGATGCGCAAGCGTTCAATGAGGCCGCGCGTAAGCGCGTGCTGGTCGCGTTGCTGGTCGGCGAAGTGGCGCGGCGCAATGAATTGCGCCTGGAGTCGTCCCGCTTGACCGAGACCATGCAGCTGATCGCATCTACCTATGAACAGCCGCAGCAGGTCATTGATTTGTACCGCAACGACCCCCAACTCATGCAGGGCCTGCAGTCGCGCGTCATGGAAGAGCAGGTGATCGACTGGATCGCCGAGCGTGCCCAGCACACCGAACAACCGTTGAGCTTCCAGGAAGCGATCGGCCAGTAACGCTCTCCCGGACACATCTGAAGCCCAATCAGCGAGCAATGCATGGATCACCTGACCAAAGCCCTCAACCTCGTGCCGATGGTGGTCGAACAGACCAGCCGCGGCGAGCGCGCGTACGACATCTATTCGCGCCTGCTGAAGGAACGGGTGATTTTCCTGGTGGGTGGCGTGGACGACCACGTGGCCAATGTGATCGTCGCCCAGCTGCTGTTCCTCGAGGCGGAAAACCCCGAGAAGGACATCAGCCTGTACATCAACTCGCCAGGTGGCGTGGTCACTGCCGGCATGGCGATCTACGACACCATGCAGTACATCAAGCCGGACGTGAGCACGATCTGCGTAGGCCAGGCGTGCAGCATGGGCGCCTTGTTGCTGGCATCCGGCGCCAAGGGCAAGCGTTACGCCTTGCCGAACGCGCGGGTGATGATCCACCAGCCGTCCGGTGGTTCGCAGGGCCAGGCAACCGATATCGAAATCCAGGCTCGCGAGATTCTCGCGCTGCGCCAGCGCCTGAATGAAATCATGTCCAACCACACCGGCCAGCCGCTGGACGTGATCGCCCGCGACACCGAGCGTGACAATTTCAAGAGCGCCGAGGCCGCCCGCGAATACGGGCTGGTCGACGAGGTGTTGGTGCGCCGTCCGGACGAATCCATCCAAGCGGGTTGATGCGTGGAATGGGGTGCGAACTGGCACCTGTGTAACCCGCTGAAAGCGCCGTCCGATGCGGTTTCAATGAACACCGGCCCCGGCTTGGCCCAACGGGAGCGTATGGTATCCTCGGGCCGAATCCGCGCAGCGCGGACAGTGAGTGGCGAATGACCGAAGACCGTCCAGGACGCACTACCGGCGACAGCACCAAGATTCTCTACTGCTCTTTCTGCGGGAAGAGCCAGCACGAGGTCAGGAAGCTGATTGCAGGACCCAGCGTGTTCATCTGCGATGAATGCGTCGAGCTGTGCAATGACATCATCCGCGAGGAACTGGAAGAGAAAGCCCAGTCCACGCGCAGCGCGCTGCCGAAGCCACGCGAAATCGTGGAAGTCCTCGACCAATACGTGATTGGCCAGGCGCGAGCGAAAAAGACCCTCGCCGTGGCGGTATACAACCACTACAAGCGCATCGAGAGTCGGCAGAAGTCGGACGACATTGAGCTGTCCAAATCCAACATCCTGTTAGTGGGCCCGACCGGCTCCGGCAAGACGTTGCTGGCCGAGACGTTGGCGAGGATGCTCAACGTGCCGTTCACCATGGCCGATGCGACCACGCTGACTGAAGCCGGGTATGTCGGCGAGGACGTGGAAAACATCATCCAGAAGCTGTTGCAGAAATGCGATTACGACGTTGAAAAAGCGCAGCAGGGCATCGTCTATATCGACGAGATCGACAAGATTTCGCGCAAGTCAGAGAACCCATCGATCACCCGCGATGTGTCCGGCGAAGGCGTGCAGCAGGCGCTGCTGAAACTGATCGAAGGCACCGTGGCCAGCGTGCCGCCGCAGGGTGGGCGCAAGCATCCGCAGCAGGAGTTCCTGCAGGTCGATACCCGCAATATCCTGTTCATCGTCGGTGGCGCGTTCGCCGGCCTGGACAAGGTCATCCAGCAACGCAGTAGTGAAGCGGGTGGGATTGGCTTCGGCGCCAAGGTCAAGAGCGTCGAGCGCAAGGCCAATGTGGGTGAAGTGTTGGCCCGTGTGGAGCCTGAGGACTTGATCAAGTACGGCTTGATTCCCGAGTTCGTCGGCCGCTTGCCAGTGGTCGCCACGCTGGAAGAACTGGACGAAGAGGCATTGATCCAGATCCTCACCGAGCCCAAGAACGCGATCACCAAGCAGTTCCGCAAGCTGTTCGACATGGAGGGCGTGGAGCTCGAAATTCGCCCGGATGCGCTGGTGGCGATCGCCAAGCGCGCACTCAAGCGCAAGACCGGTGCGCGCGGCCTGCGCACCATTGTCGAATCGGTGTTGCTGGACACCATGTACGACCTGCCATCGCTGGAAAACGTGAGCAAGGTGGTGGTTGACGAATCGGTGATCGAACACAAGACCGAGCCTTACGTCATCTACAAGAATGCGACTTTCGAGAAGGCCGCTGACGCTGAGCCGGCGACAGTGGCCGCCGCACCATTGCCGAAAGCCGCCTCGGGCGACTGAGCCTCACGTGATGATGAATGCAAAAGGCCGCCGTAAGGCGGCCTTTTCATTGCAGGCCCACTCGTCATTTCCGCTTGCATCACGAAGCCGCCACCCCCATAAACATGGCTGAGGCAGGCGCATCCGGCGCAGGCCTGCATCCTCCCGGAGCTTGCATGACCGCTACCCCCGCAATCGAACCCGACACCATCTCGCTGCCCGTGTTGCCTTTGCGCGACGTGGTGGTATTCCCGCACATGGTGATCCCGCTGTTCGTCGGCCGCGACAAGTCGATCAAGGCGCTCGACATCGCGATGGAGGGCGACAAGCGCATCCTGCTGGTGGCGCAGAAATCCGCCGAAACCGATGATCCTGGCGCAGCCGACCTGCATTCGATCGGCACCTTGGCACAGGTCCTGCAGCTTCTGAAGTTGCCCGATGGCACGATCAAGGTGCTGGTCGAGGGCCTGACCCGCGCGCGCGTGGACGACGTGGTGGAGGCCGATGGTGCGTTGTCGGGGACCAGCACCTTGGTCGATTCCGCCGACAGCCGCGAAGCACGCGAGATCGATGCGATCGCGCGTTCGTTGATGTCGATGTTCGAGCAGTACATCAAGACCAATCGCAAACTGCCGCCCGAATTGTTGCA
>JBDSGA010000182.1:0-8446 GCA_039919235.1 Thermomonas sp.
TTGGACACGGTGGCAATGTCAGCCTTGCTGAAACCCGAGTCGAGGTAGAACGGCCCGGCCATCACCCCGATGACCTGATCGGGGAACTTGTACATGCCCACGAACAGCAACAGCACGGTCGCCATCAACACGCCGTTGTGGGTAAAAAAACTGCTGATGGGTTGCCAGAACGCACCCAGCACATCGATCCGCCGCACCACCGTGGTTTCGGGCTCCGCCGGTTCACGGCACAACAAAGTGGTAAGAATGGGCAGCAGCATCAACGCGGCCATTGCCAGATACGCGACACGCCAATTCTGGTACTCGGCGATGTAGAGCGCGCCGGCCCCGGCCAGGATCAGGCCGAACCGGTAGCCCAGCGTGTAGGTCGCCGCCAGCGCTGCCTGCGCGGACTCGGGCGCGATCTCGATCCGATAGGCATCCACCGCCGTATCCTGGGTCGCGCCCGCAAACGATGCGACTAGTACCCAGAGCACCAGGCTGCGCACACCCATTTCCGGCCGGGAATACGCCAACGCCACCAGCGCAATGGTCACCACGATCTGGGCGACCAGCAGCCACGATCGCCGCCGGCCGAGGAATGCGGTGATCGGGAACCGGTAGCGGTCCATCAAGGGTGCCCACAGGAACTTCAGCAGATAGAAGAAACTGGCGAGACTGATCAGGCCAATACTCTTCAAGTCGATGCCGACATCACGCAGGCGGGTCGACAGGGTCTGCGACGCGATCAGCAGGAACGGTAGCCCGCTGCCGAAGCCCAGCATCAGCATGGTCAACGCCGATGGCGTGGCAAACGCATGCCGGATGCCCTTCAAGCCCTTGTATGAAGTCGCCTTCGACGCATCCTTGATCACTGCGCGTACTCCACCAGGCATGGCGCATGGTCGGAAAATTTTGGCTCGGGGAAAATCGTCGCCGAGGTGATGCGCGTGGCCAGCGCCGGCGTCACCAGTTGATAGTCGATGCGCCAGCCGACGTTGTTGGCGCGCGCGGCGCCGCGTTGCGACCACCACGAATATTCCACGTCATCCGGTCTTGCCACGCGGAAACTGTCCTTCCAGCCGTGCGCCGGCGGCACGATCAGGCCGTCATGGCATTGATCCGCGATCAAGCCGCTCAGCCATGCGCGCTCATGTGGCAGACAACCGGAATTTTTCTGGTTGCCGGTCCAGTTCTTGATGTCGTTGCGGGCCCTGACGATGTTCCAGTCACCACACAGCACGTAGTCGCGGCCGCTGGCTAGCCAACCATCCAGGATCGGCTTGAGCCAAGCCATGGCTTCTTGCTTGAAGCCTTGGCGAAGGTCGCCGGAACTGCCAGAGGGAATGTAGAAACTCACCACCGACAGGTTGCCAAAACGCGCCTCGATATAGCGCCCCTCATCGTCGAAGGGTGCCCAGCCGAGTTGGGTGCGCACTTCATCCGGCTCACGGCGGCTGTAGATCGCCACCCCGCTGTAACCCTTCTTGGTGCTGGCATCCTTGAACCATGTGCCATAGCCGTGCGGGCGGAACATCGCATCGCCCAACTGGTGTTCCTGGGCCTTGGTTTCCTGCACGCACATCAGGTCGATGTCCTGGGCGGTAAACCAGTCGAAGAAGCCCTTGCTGGCCGCCGAACGAATGCCATTGGCGTTGAAACTGAGGATGCGCATGCGTTCTCGCGTGCTGGACCGATGCGGGAGCGTAGCCGAAAAGCCGCCACATCGTGGACACTAGGGACATGGACGATCACCGCTCACGCTTCCTGCAAGTGGCAATGCGCGCCGAGGCGCTGCGCTTCGGCGAATTCACGCTCAAGTCGGGCCGCACCAGCCCGTATTTCTTCAACGCGGGCCACTTCGATTCGGGTGCGCTACTGGCGGAGCTGGCCGCGTGTTATGCCGATGCGCTGGATGCCGCAAGCATCGCTGACGCGATTGGCTAATTCGACCTCCTGTTCGGTCCCGCTTACAAAGGCATCCCGCTGGCCACGGCGCTGGCCTGCGAATACGCCCGCCGCGGACGTGACCTGCCACTGGCGTTCAATCGCAAGGAAGCCAAGGCCCATGGCGAGGGTGGCAGCCTGATCGGCGCGCAGCTGGCGGGGCAGCGCGTGCTGGTCGTCGACGACGTGATCACCGCCGGCACCGCGATCCGCGAGGCGCTGGCGATCATTTCCGAGGCAGGCGGCACGCCCGCCGGGATCGTGATTGCGCTGGATCGCCAGGAACGTGCGAGCGATGGCGATGCCCGCTCCGCAGCTCAGGCAGTGGCCGCCGAACACGCAATCCCGGTGATTGCAGTGGCCGGATTGGATGACTTGCTTGCGTTTGCGGGCAAAACCGCCGAACTTGTGGCCCAACGAGATGCCCTGCTTGCCTACCGCGCACGCTACGGCACGACCGCATGAACGCTTTGCGACTGCCACAGGGGACTGTCATGGCGCATCGCCATCGAATGATATTGACCGCAACGGCCATGGCGCTTGGTGTCGGCTTTGGCATGAGTGCCATCGTCCACGCACAAGCGGTGCAGAAGAAGGTGTATTGCTGGAACCAGAATGGCCGCAAGGTCTGCGGCGATGCGCTACCTGCGGAGGCGGCCAACGCCGCACGCACCGAGATCAGCACCAAGAGCGGGCTTGCGACCGCCGAAGTGGCGCGCGCCTTGAATGATGCCGAGCGTGGTGAGGCGGCGGCGGCGGCCGATGTCGCCCGCCAGCAGGCTGAAGCAGACGCCCTCCAGCAACGACGCGACCTTGCCATGGTCGAGTCCTACATGACTGAAGCCGACCTGCGTCGTGCCTACGGGGAACGCACCACCTTGTTGGATGAAACCCTCAAGGCCAGCCAGCTGGGACTGACCAACCAACGCCTGAGCTTGATCACGCTGCTGCGCCAGGCGAGCGATTGGGAGCTGGACAAGAAACCCGTACCAAAGCGGCTCGCCCAATCGATCCTGCAGCAGCACAACGACCTGATTCACCAGCAACAGATCCTGGCCGATCAGGAACGGGACCGTGCCACCCTGGGCGCGGAGCTGGATGATGCAGTGCGCCGCTATCGTGAGCTCAAGGCCTCGGACTCGGCCACGGGACCCAAACCCGCAGGAGTGCCGCCGCCAAGCGCGGGTTGAACCTCTAGAACGGAAGCGTCATGCCCGGCTGCACCGCAAGCAGTTGTTCGCGGAACGCCTGCTGGATGCGCGCCATTGCCGGATTGGAATCGGCATCGAAGCGCATTACCAGCACCGGGGTCGTGTTGGACGCACGTACCAAGCCCCAACCGTCCGGCCAATCCACGCGAACGCCGTCGATGGTCGACAGGCGCGCACCCTCGAACCGAGCGATGTCGCGGAAGCGTTCGACGAATGCATGCGGGTCCCCGTCCGGTGCATCGACCTTGATCTCCGGCGTTGAAATGCCATCGGGCAAGGCATCGAACACTTCCTCAGGGGTATAGCCGCTGCCATCGAGGATTTCCAACAGGCGCGCCGCTGCGTAAATGCCGTCGTCGAAACCGTACCAGCGCTCGGCGAAGAAGAAATGTCCACTCATCTCGCCGGCCAACTCGGCCTCGGTTTCACGCATCTTCGCCTTGATCAGCGAATGCCCGGTCTTCCACATCAACGGGCTGCCACCGTGGCGCAGGATGTGCGTCGGCAGGCGGCTGGTGCACTTCACGTCGTACACGATCACCGCGCCGGGATTACGTTGGAGTACATCGGCCGCGAACAGCATCAGCAAACGGTCGGGGTAGATGTTCTTGCCGCTGCGGGTGACCACGCCCAAGCGGTCGCCATCGCCATCGAAGGCGATACCGATGTCCGCCTCGAGCCTTTCGACCATCTGGATCAGCGCGGCCAGGTTCTGCGGGTCACTGGGATCAGGATGATGGTTTGGGAAGGTGCCGTCGATGTCGCAGAACAGCGGCGTGACCTCGGCACCGATCGCTTCCAGCACGCGTGGGCCAATCACGCCGGCCGCGCCATTGCCTGCGTCCACCACCACCTTCAGGCGTTGACCGACCTGGATGTCGCCGGCGATGCGTTCGACGTAATCGTCGCTGATGTCGCGCTCGTTCAGGGTGCCGAGGGTGTCCGCTTCGTGCAGTTGATCTTCGGCGATGCGCGCGTGCAGGTCCGTGATCGCCGTGCCGGACAATGTTTCGCCGCCGACCACGATCTTGAAACCGTTGTAGTTCGGCGGATTGTGGCTGCCAGTGATCGCAACGCCGCAACCGGTACGCAAGTGATAGCAACCGAAGTAGACCACCGGGGTCGGCACCAGGCCGATGTCGATGACGTTCCGGCCGGCCTTGCGCAGGCCGTTGACCAGCCCTTCGGTGAGTTCCTGGCCGGACAGGCGCCCATCGCGGCCCACCACGATGTCCTCCAATCCCTTGTCGCGCATCAGCGAACCAATGGCCTGTCCGATCAATTCGGCCACGCCCGCATCCAGCGTCTGCCCCATCACGCCCCGGATATCGTACGCGCGGAAAATGCCGCGATCGATCACCACACCTACTTGGGTCGTGGCGACCTCGGTGATATTCCGCTGCGGCTTCCGCTGCGTTTCTTCGGGCTGGGTCCGCTGCAAGTCCGCCAAGGTTTGCAGGTCTTCGCCCCCGACACGATGGGTCGAACCTACCAGGCGTGGCCGCACGCCAAGCCAAACGCCGATGGCCGCCAGAAGCAGGATGATGCCGGCAACCAACGCCGAAACCGCGCCAAGCCCCAAGGGCACCATCACGCCATCTGGCACTGCAGCAGCAACACGCAAATCGCTCTCGGCGATCTTGGTCGCCAATGATTCGGCGGAATTTTTCAACGCCAGGTTGCCGCGCTCCAGTACATCCCGCGTTCCCTGGCGCAAGGACAGATACGTGCCAGATGGCAGATTGGCAGCAGATATGCCGTGGGTGACCCGCTCCAGCGACAGCTCCCCGTATGCCAGCAACGGCACGTGTTGGCCAACGGCAGGTCCAGCCACGGCCAGTCGCACACCACCGGCGGTCGAAATGACGCGTGTGACCGGCTTGTCTTTCGAGAGTGCGTCTTCACTGACCGCCAAGCTTCCATAACCTGTTGCCGGCAGGCCGTCGTAACGCTGCTGCAAGTCGGCTGGCCAGATTGCGCTGCGCTCGAGGTCAGGCCAGGCAGCCGCCATGGCCCTCGCCGCAGCGACGTTGTCTCCCGCCTTCAAGGCGGCATCGACGGCAGGCGATGCCAGCGTCGCGGTGAACTTGCGCCGCACTGCCTGCAAGTTGCGCTGGGTTTCGGTGACTGCCTCGTCGCGCGCCACCTGCAACGAAGACAGGTGCATGTCCGCCTGCAACTGGCGTCCGCCCGTGATCGCGAGCCAAAGCCCCAACAAGACGAGAAAACCGGCCAAGGCCGGCAGGATTCGCGCCCATTGGGCCGGATCGATTTGTAGCTTGCGCTTGTCAACGTCGCTCATCCTGCCCCCTGTCAACGCACGCCGGTATGGCCGAATCCACCGGCCCCGCGTGCGCTTGCATCGAAAGTATCCACCACTTGCAGTCTCGCGCGCACGATTGGCAACAACACCAGCTGCGCGATCCGGTCGCCCGGCTCGATGGTGTACGCCATGGTGCCTCGGTTCCAAGTGCTGATCATCAGTGGTCCCTGGTAATCCGCATCGATCAAGCCGGTGCCGTTTCCGAGCACGATGCCGTGCTTGTGGCCCAGACCAGAGCGCGGCAGGATCACCGCGCACAGGGCCGGCTCGGCGATGTAAATCGCGAGGCCCGACGGGATCAATGCCACGTCGTCCGGCTGCAGCACCAACGGCGTGTCCAGCGCCGCGCGCAGGTCGAGGCCGGCACTGTGTTCGGTGGCGTACGCAGGCAATGGCCACGCATGGCCGAAGCGCGGGTCCAGGACTTTGACTTGCAAGGCGTAATCCATCAGCGCAGTCGTACCATGATCAAGTCCAGCAGTTGTTTCGCCACCTCGACTTTCGAGGCCGGCCCCAAGGTGCGGTCGAAGCCGGCATGGCCGAGCACCAGCAGGGTGTTGTCGTCGCTCTCGAAGCCGCTCGCAGCCACACCGACCCGGTTCGCGCAGATCAGGTCGAGTTGCTTGCGCAGCAACTTTTCGCGCGCATACCCGACCACGTCATCGGTTTCAGCGGCAAAGCCCACCACCAGCCGGGGGCGCTGCGCATGCGTCGCAACCTCGGCCAGGATGTCGCGGGTCTTGACCAGCTCAAGGGTCAAGGTGTCTTCCTCGGGGCTTTTCTTGAGCTTGCGGCCAGCCATCTCGCGCGGGGTGAAATCGGCGACCGCCGCTGCGCCGATATAGGCATCGCAAGGCCATTGCTTGATCGACAGCCGCGTCATCACCGCCGCATGCATCTGCGCCGCGCTGCGCACATCGATCCGGGTCACGCCCACTGGCGTCGGCAGCACTACCGGCCCGGCGATCAGGCAGACCTCCGCGCCACGTTCGACAGCGGCCGCGGCGATCGCGAAACCCATCTTGCCGCTGCTGCGATTGCCGATGAAGCGCACCGGATCGATGTCTTCGAAGGTCGGGCCGGCACTGACCAACACGCGGCAACCAGCAAGCGGCATGCTCAAGCACTGTCTCGCGTCAGCGCCGCAATGATTTCCGCAGGTTCGGCCATCCGTCCGGGGCCGGATTCGCCTTCGGCCAACGGACCATCGTTCGGGCCAATGATCTGCACGCCGCGCGCACGCAATGTGGCGATGTTGGCTTGCGTCGCCGGGTGCAGCCACATGCGGTGGTTCATCGCCGGGGCGATCGTGATCGGCGCATTCGTGGCCAGGCACAAGGTCGAGACCAGATCGTCAGCCATGCCATGGGTCAATTTTGCGATGCAGTTGGCGGTGGCCGGCGCAACGATGACGTGGTCGGCCCAATGCGCCAGTTCCAGGTGGCTCATCGCCGCCTCGGCGCTGGCGTCCCACAGCGAGGTGCGCACCGGCTGGCCGGACAGGGCCTGGAATGTCTGTGCACCCACGAAGCGTTGCGCGTTCTCGGTCATCGCCACGATGACCTCAGTCGTTGCGTCGTCGCGCAAGCGCCGCACCAGTTCCGCCGCCTTGTAGGCGGCAATGCCGCCGCAGACGCAGAGCACGATGTGGCGCGCGCCGGAGGGCGTGGCGGAGGCCTGCATGCGACGGGATTTCCTGACCATTCCACGGGCACCCAGCTTACCCGATGCCACGTGTTCGCCGGATGTCGCAACGTCAGCCCCTCGCCGAACATTAATGTCATGCACATCCGTGACTGGCCCGCCAACGAACGTCCCCGCGAGAAGCTGCTCAGCCGCGGCCCCTCTGTTTTATCCGATGCCGAATTGCTGGCGATTTTCCTCGGATCGGGCACCGCCGGCCGCGATGCGGTCGCCACTGCACGCGACCTGTTGCAGGCGCACGGCCCGTTGCGTGGCCTGTTGGATCGCAGCCCGCAGGCGATGACCGAACTGCCCGGACTCGGGCCGGCACGTGCATGCGTGTTGGCTGCTGCGCTGGAACTCGGCCAACGTCATCTGGCTGCCCAGCTCGAACGCGGCATCACCCTCAGCGACCCGTCCGCCGCCGGGCGCTATTTCGCCCAGCGGTTGCGCGCGCAGCCACGTGAAGTGTTCGCCGCTTTGTTCCTCGACACCCGCCATCGAGCGCTCGGCTTCGAGGCGCTGTTCCACGGCAGCATCGATGGCGCCGAAGTCCACCCGCGGGTGCTGGTCGAACGCGCGCTGGCGCAGGGCGCGGCCGCCGTGATCGTTGGGCACAACCACCCCAGCGGCAATCCCGAACCAAGCGCCGCCGACCGCGCCGTGACTGTACGGCTGAAACAGGCGCTGGCCTTGGTCGACGTGCGCCTGCTGGACCATTTCGTGATCGGCGATGGCGCACCGGTATCGATGGCGGCGCGCGGGATGGTGTGACCGAAGCGGCTGGGACGCGCTGCTATGCGCTACGCCATTCAGGCCCGCGTGGCGGCTCGCGTACAATGCGACACCGTTGAACGCGACTACGTGCCCGTTGTGAAAACCCAGCTTCGCGCCCTCATCGAACAGGGCCTGACCGCCTTGCGTACCGCCGGCACCCTGCCTGCCGACCTGCCTACCCCGGACTTCGTGATCGAGCGTCCTAAAGAGCGCGCGCACGGCGATTTTTCCAGCAATGCCGCGATGCTGCTGGCCAAGCCTGCGCGCAGCAATCCACGCGCCTTGGCGCAGCAACTGGTGGAAGCGCTGCCGGCCTCGGGCGTCATCGCCAGGGTCGACATCGCCGGGCCCGGCTTCATCAATGTCCACCTGACGCCCGCCGCATGGCAGCAACAGGTCCGCGACGTGCTCGAAGTCGGTACCCACTTCGGACACAACACCTCGGCCAAGGGACAAACCGTCGGGGTGGAATATGTCTCGGCCAATCCGACCGGCCCGCTGCATGTCGGCCACGGCCGCGCGGCGG
>JBDSGA010000183.1:0-2714 GCA_039919235.1 Thermomonas sp.
GCAGCCAACGTTGCCAATGACTGCACGTCGGGCAGGCGTTGCATCAGGATCGCGGCGCGATACTGCAGGCCTTCGCGGCGATACCAGGCCGCGAACGGCATCGGCACAGGGAGCTTTTTTTCACGCAAGGCCCGCATCAACCGGAACTCGGCGAAGCTGCGCACTCGGCTGATGCCGCGCCACAAGTGGCCATCGCGGCTCAACCTGGCGGCCATGCCGCCGCGCAGGTAGTGTCGAAGGAACGCATCACCCTCACCCGTCTGGATGAACCACGCGCCACCACGCCCGCCTTCGGCCACCGGCTGGGCGGCATCGCCCCAATGCGCGGGCGAGAACCAATCGGGCTCAGGTTGCCTGACGTGGCTGCGGTCGAACAGAATCGCCCCATAGCCGCGTGAATCGCGGAAAGGCGTCAGATGTTCGTTGGCGTCGAAACCACTCATGACCCGAGTTTAACAAGCACATGCCCAACCCCAACCTGCCGGGATCGATCTGCCTGCTGCGCCTGTCGGCACTCGGTGATGTCACGCACGTCCTGCCGCTGCTGCACACCTTGCGCAGCGCGTGGCCCGAGGTCGACGTCAGCTGGGTGATCGGCAAGGGCGAGCGCCGCCTGCTGGACGGGCTGCCCGGCGTGCGCTTCATCGAGTTCGACAAGAAAACCGGATTGGCCGGTATGCGCGAAGTGCGGCGGCAATGTGGTCCGCGCTTCGATGCGTTGTTGCAACTGCAGGTCTCCGCGCGGGCCAACCTGCTGTCCGCCTTCATCCCTGCACACCGCCGAATCGGTTACGACCGCTCGCGCGCCAAGGATGGCCATGGCTTGTTCATCAACGAGCGCATCGCCGATCGTCCCGGCATCCACGTGCTGGATGCGATCGGCAGTTTCTGCGAGCCACTCGGCCTGGTCCCCGCAGACGTCGTGTGGAACTTGCCGGTACCCGACGACGCGCATGCCTGGGTGCGCGCGCAATGGCCGGATGACGGCATCCGCACGCTGATGGTGTCGGCATGTTCCAGCCACCCGTTGCGCAATTGGCACCCGCAGCGCCATGCCGCGTTGAACGACCACGCCATCGACCAGGGCTGGCGGGTGGTGTTGTGCGGCGGCCGCAGCGAACTGGAGCGCAGCACTGGCGATGCCATCCTTGCTGCGATGCGACCGAAAGAAGACGGCACGCAGGTGCTCGACCTGATCGGCAAGGACACGCTCAAACAGCTTCCCGCATTGCTGGCCCGCGCCGACCTGTTGGTGACCCCGGATTCCGGTCCGATGCACATCGCCAACGCAATGGGCAGCAAGGTGCTGGGCCTGCATGCAGCGACCAATCCGGACCGAAGCGGCCCGTATTCGGACCGACGCTATTGCGTGGACCGTTACGACGACGCCGCGTGCAAGTACCGCGGCAAGCCGGCATCGGAACTCAAATGGGGCACCCGGATTGAGGCGGAAGGCATCATGGACCTGATCACGGTCGAAGACGCGATCGCCGCATTCGAGCGCTATCGCAACGACAACTGCTGACGATTAAGCGCCTTTGCCGCTGCCATAGTCCTGATAAGACTTCTCTTCGACATATGACGACCCCAGCGCAAGATTGAGATCCTTCTTGATCCGGGCGCGGACATCGTTTTCGAAGTAGACGCTGCGCGCAAGCTGGATAAAACCGTCATCGAAGGCTTGCGCCTTTTCCTTGATCCGGATGTCATCCTCGATCACCCATAGCCGCTCATTAACGGTCTTGAGCTGGGCGCGCAGTTCCGCGATATTGCCGCCAGCCGCGGGATGCGCCATCCAGGTCTGTTCCAGCGCACTCAGTTCGTTGCGCACATTGGCCAGCTTGGCCGGGTCGGACATGCGCTCGGACTTGATCTGCAGGATCGAGATCTTGTCCAGCAGTTCACCAAACGAGACGGGGACGAGGATTTCGGACATGTCGGCCATGTTTTTTTCGGAGCAGCCAGTGTAGCGCCTTGCCCGGTAGGCACCCGGCCCGTATCATGCGCAGCCCGCTGCACTTGAAGTTCACGGAGAGGTGGCAGAGCGGTTGAATGTACCTGACTCGAAATCAGGCGTAGGTGTGAGCCTACCGGGGGTTCGAATCCCCCCCTCTCCGCCAGACAGGAACAACGCCCCTCGTGGGCGTTTTTCTTGCCTGATGGAGAGGCGGTCTAAACTCATGCTGACCCGACACGTCCGGTTCCCCCGCACGATTGCGTTAGCATCTTCAAGCCTCGGACGAACGCCACCACATGATTGAATTCGGACACCTCAGCCATGTCGGCCTGCGCCGGGAATTGAATGAGGACACTTATTACGGGGACAGCGAACTCGGCCTATGGCTGGTCGCCGATGGCATGGGCGGACACGAGTTCGGCGAGGTCGCCAGCGCCTTGGCCCGTGAAGCCATCGTGCGCGAGATCCGTGCCGGCACCCCATTGCCGGAAGCCATCCGCAACGCGGACGAGGAAATCATCCGTTGCTCCAAGCGACGCGGCGACAGTCTGCCAATGGGCACCACAGTGGTCGCTGCGCGGGTTGACGGCAACCGATTCGAAGTGGCCTGGGTCGGCGACAGCCGGGTGTATCTGTGGCGCGACGGGCAGTTGACCCAGATCTCGCAGGACCACAGCTACGTGCAGGAACTGATTGCCACTGGCGCAATCACGCCCGACCAGGCCCGCAGCCACCCGCATCGCAACGTGGTGACCCA
>JBDSGA010000184.1:0-3294 GCA_039919235.1 Thermomonas sp.
CGCAGCTTGAAACTGAGCGCGGCACCGGCGGCCATCAGGCACTGGGTGGAAATCGGCACGCACCACGGATAGTCGTTGCGCGGGCCTTCGAAATCATTGCCGCGTTCGTCGCCGCCCCAGTACATCAACACCTCGCGCGGCTTCACCCCGCGCATGAACTGCGCGCCGTATTCGCGATAGCTGGGTGCGAACACGTCTTCGGGACGCATTGAAGCGCCGATTCCGACATGTGTGGCTTCGTGGCCCAGGCAGGCGGCATAGGTGCCGAGCTTCCCGGTGCGCTGCAGCGCAATGGACTTGGTGTCGAAGGTGCGCACGTACAGCATCTGCTTGAACAACGGCAGCAGCGCCTCGGCGTTGGCCACGGCGGGTGGCAGCGGACCGGACAGGCTACCGTCCGGTTTGAGGTATTGCAGGTATTCGATTTCGAAGGTGGCGGCGACGGTCATTGGCAATGGCATCCGCGGCGGAAACGTCCATGATACCGGAGCCTGTGGTCGGGCCATTGCGCGGCGCGGCATGCCAAACTTGCGAAATGAGCATCGACAAGAACCAGCGCGACCTGGAAGCCAGCATCCACACCGACCTGGCCGGACGGCTAAGTTACGGCGGCTACCTGCACCTGGACCGCTTGCTGTCCGCGCAGCAGCCGCTGTCAAACCCGCCACACCATGACGAGATGCTGTTCATCATCCAGCACCAGACCAGCGAGTTATGGCTGAAGCTGTTGATCCATGAACTGAGCGCCGCCACCGAGCACCTGCGCCATGATCGCGCCTGGCAGTTCGGCAAGGTGGCCGCCCGTTGCAAGCGGGTGCTGGATCAATTGACCGCGCAGTGGTCGGTGCTGGAGACGCTGACGCCTTCCGAATACATGGAGTTCCGGGACATCCTGGGGCCATCGTCCGGGTTCCAGTCGTTGCAGTATCGCACCGTCGAATTCCTGATGGGCAACAAGAACGCGGCGATGCTGAAGGTGTTTGCGCATGACGTGGACGGCCATGCAGCACTTGAGTCGGTGCTGAACGCGCCTAGCCTGTACGACGAATTCCTGCGCTACCTCGCGCGCTGGGGCCACGACATCCCTGCGGTGCACCTGGAGCGCGACTGGTCGCAACCGCATGTACTGGACAACGCGCTGCTGCCGGTATTCGAGCGTATCTACGAAGACACCGACCGCTATTCACGCGAATACGCACTATGCGAAGACCTGGTGGACCTGGAAACCCAGTTCCAGCTGTGGCGCTTCCGGCACATGCGCACCGTGATGCGAATCATCGGATTCAAGCCGGGCACGGGTGGCTCCAGCGGCGTGGCGTTCCTGCGCAAGGCGCTGGAGCTGACGTTCTTCCCGGAATTGTTCGAGGTGCGCACGGCCATCGGCCCGGGCAAGGCGTACGGCGTCGCAGCACCGAACGAGTGATCGCCGACAAAAACGCGCTGCAGCGCAGCATTTAGCCTGAATATCGCGAGGTTTGACGCTGCAATGCCGGGTCGGTCATTCTTGGGTGGTTCAACATCGTCCAACCGGGAAACCAGATGACCTCGACACACGTCCCCAATGCCGTGGAGCCTTCAGGCCCATCCGTGGATATGCCGGTAAATGGCGACCCGCCCCAATTCCCGCAACTGATGGGGCATCCACGCCCGTTGTGGATGCTGTTCATGTCGGAATTCTGGGAGCGCTTCGCGTTCTACGGCATCCGCTGGGCCATGGTCCTGTACATCGTCGCCCAGTTCCACGGCGGTGATGCGACTGGTGAAAAGCCCGCCAGCGAGCTTTACGGCGCTTATCTGGCATTGGTGTATGCCGGCGCGATCTTCGGCGGTTTCATCGCCGACAAATTGATTGGCCACCAGCGTTCAATCTTGCTCGGCGCGGTCATCATGGCCTCGGGCCTGTTTTTGTTGGCGATCCCGTCGGAGTCGATGTTCAAACTGGGCCTGGCCACGGTCATCGTCGGCAACGGCTTGTTCAAGCCGATCATCTCGACCTTGGTCGGCAAGCTTTACGCGCAGAGTGATGACCGTCGGGACTCCGGCTTCACCATCTTCTACATGGGCATCAACATTGGTGCGCTGATCGCGCCGCTGATCACCCAGTACCTCGCCCAGAAAGTGTTCGGGGTCGAGGGCATGCCGGCCTACAAGGTGGTGTTCATCGCGTCCGGCATCGGCATGTTGCTGAGCCTGGTGTGGTTCTGGTTCGGCCGCCGCCAGCTCAAGGGCATTGGTTTGCCGGCGCTGCACCAGACCGGCATGCGCAACGTCTCGCTGGTCTTGCTGGGTGGCGTGTTGATCGGCGTGCCGGTCTTCTACACACTGCTGACCATCGATGCGACGGTCCTGCAATACATCCTGATGGCGTTGTTCGTGATCCCGGTAGTGATGCTGTTCCGCGAAGGCGTCCGCGAGGGCAACGTGCAGCGCGACAAAGTGATGGCGATGGTGACCATCTTCGTCTTCAACGTGTTGTTCTGGATGTTCTTCGAACAGGCGGGCAGTTCCTTCAACTTCCTTGCCGAGAAGATCGTCAACCGCGACATCGGCATGGTCGGCCTGTTCAACGCACTTGCCGGCACCAACGATTTCCCGGTGTCCTGGTTCCAGTCGGTGAACTCCGTTGCGATCATTATCCTGGCGCCGATCCTCGCCTGGCTGTGGGTCCGGATGGGCAAGAACAACCCGACCATCCCGCGCAAGTTCGGCCTCGGCCTGATCTTCAATGGCCTGGCGTTCCTGCTGTTGATGGTGGCGCTCAAGAACATGGTCGACGATGCCGGCAAAATCCCGTTCTGGACCCTGTTCATGGTCTACGTGATTCAGTCGGTCGGTGAGTTGTGCCTGTCCCCAATTGGCCTGTCGATGACCACCAAGCTGGCACCTGCCAAGCTCACAGGCTTCGCGATGGGTTGTTGGTTCCTGTCGATCGCGATCGGCAATAACCTCGCCGGCATCTTCGCTGGCAAGGTCAGCGGCGAAGGCGGCATGACCGTGGAATCGGCGCACGCCGGTTACACGTTCGGTTTCTACGCATTGGTCGGTGCAGGCGTGTTGTTGTTCCTGATCGCGCCATTGATCCAGCGCTGGATGCACGGCGTGAAGTAACGCGCGATTTGTTTCGCAAGAAAAAAACGGCAGCTTCGGCTGCCGTTTTTCATGCGCACGACATTTGCTTCAGTCTTGCGTGGCTTCGTGCCCCGACGTGTAGCGCTCTGCGTGCAGTTCCAGTTCATCAAGGCGGTCTAGCAAGCGAAACAATAACGCGCGCTCATCGCCGGGCATGTCGCCGAG
>JBDSGA010000185.1:0-4362 GCA_039919235.1 Thermomonas sp.
GTGCGCTATGCTCGGTGCACGGCATCCGGCCGGATCAAGCACAGGAAAGATCGATCATGCGCAGCGGCAATCCTGCACTTCAGGACAGCACCTTCCTCGACCTCGGCACCGGCACGGTAGTGCGCAACGACGCCGGGGCGATGAGCCTCAATGGCACCGTCAACAAGACTGCAATCCTGCTGGTCCTGTGCTTGGCAGGCGCCCTGTTCACTTGGTCGCAGGCCGCCGCGGCAATCGCCGCCGGAAACCCCGGCGCGATCATGCCTTACGTGCTGGGTGGTGCGATCGGTGGGTTCGTAGTCGCGTTGGTTACCGTCTTCAAGAAACAATGGGCGCCAATCACCGCACCGCTTTATGCGGCGCTAGAGGGTCTTTTCCTCGGTGCGATCTCGGCAATGTTCGAACTGCGTTACCCGGGCATCGTGATGCAGGCGGTGGGGCTGACCTTCGGCACCTTGGCTGCGTTGCTGATGGCGTACCGCAGTGGCCTGATCAAGGTCACCGAGAACTTCAAACTGGGCGTTGTCGCGGCCACCGGCGGCATCGCACTGCTGTACCTGGTCAACATTGGCATGCAGATGTTCGGCATGCAGGGCATGGGCTTCATCCATGAAGGCAGCACCATCGGCATCCTGTTCAGCGTCGGCGTGGTGATCGTGGCCGCGCTCAACCTGGTACTGGACTTTGATTTCATCGAAAAGGGCGTCGAGAAGGGCGCGCCGAAGTACATGGAGTGGTATGCCGCGTTCGGCCTGCTGGTCACCTTGGTATGGCTGTACCTTGAAATCCTGCGCCTGTTGTCGAAGCTGCAATCACGCAACTGACCACAGGGCCGGCATCACGAAAAAGGGCGCCATCGGCGCCCTTTTTCATGCCCGTTACCCAACGCTCACAACCTGCTGGCGATGGCCTGGGCGAAGCCCATCGTGTTGCCCTGCCCGCCCAGATCCGGAGTCAATCCGTCTTTCGCTTCCAGCGTGGCGATGATCGCCGCGCGCAGGCGCTCCGCTTGTTCCGGTCGCGCCAGATGATCCAGCATCTGCGCCGCGCCCAGCAGCAATGCGCAGGGATTGGCGATGCCCTTGCCGGCGATGTCAGGGGCCGAGCCATGCACCGCTTCGAAGATCGCCGCATCGACGCCGATGTTCGCGCCCGGGGCCAGGCCCAACCCGCCCACCAAACCGGCGCACAGGTCGGAGATGATGTCGCCGAACAGGTTGGTGGTGACGATCACGTCGAACTGCTCGGGGCGCATCACCAGTTGCATGCAGGTGTTGTCCACGATCATCTCGTTGCACTCGATGTCCGGGTATTGCTGGGCCACCTCGCGCGCGGTCTTCAGGAACAGGCCCGACGTCGACTTCATGATGTTGGCCTTGTGCACCACCGTGACCTTCTTGCGGCCGGTGCGGCGCGCCAAGTCGAAGGCATAGCGGACGATGCGCTCGCAGCCCTTGCGTGTGGTGCGGATGATCGAGGTCGCGACCTCGCCATCGGCTGATGTTTCCTGGCCTTCCGATGTGTAGGCACCTTCGGTGTTCTCGCGCACGGTGACCAAATCAACGCCGGAAGGAAAGCGCGACTTGGTGTTCGGGAATGACTTGGCCGGACGCACATTCGCATACAGGTCGAAACGGCGACGCAACTCGACGTTGATCGACGAAAACCCGCCACCCACCGGCGTAGTCAACGGCGACTTCAGCGCGATGCGGTTCCTGGTGATCGAGTCCATAGTTGCTGCGGGAATCAACTCACCGTGCTTCTCGAGCGCGACCAGACCGGCGTCGGCGAATTCGTACGAGATGCCCAGCTGCATCGCGTCCAGCACATGCAGGGTCGCGTCCATGATTTCCGGGCCGATGCCATCGCCGCGGATGACGGTGATCGTCGTGGTCATAAGGGTCTGTTCCAGGCTGGCGTTGCGCGCGGCTAGGGATAGCAGATGCGCGGCAACGCGTTAAATTCAGCCCCCAATTATGCCACGTGGCGCAGCTTAGCCGTGGCCTTGCGCCTGTGGCAGGGCGGTTTTGCTTGACGGTGCGCTCATGCGCCCTGCTCCGCCAGCAGCGGCTCGAACGTTCCGGCGCGGTGCATCGCCATCATGTCGTCATAGCCACCAACATGGACGTCACCCACGAAGATTTGCGGCACGCTGGTGCGTTTGGCCAAGGCGACCATACGTTGGCGCTCGGCTGGATCGGTATCAATCCGCACCTCGGTCCACGCGTGGCCCTTGCTTTTCAAGAAGTTCTTCGCAGCCATGCAATACGGGCAAACCGCACTGCTGTAAATCGTGATGCGGGGGGAAGTGATGTCACTCAAGTCGATCTCCAGGCGGGAGGGCAAATGATCAGGGAACATGTTGCAGCGTTCGGGGTCGAAGCGTTGTGTCCGAATATGCGGGCGAAAGGGGCGTATTTCCAGTCGGCGCATGCTTCAGTAGTCGCCCCAGCGTTTAGCAAACCGCACTTCAACCGAGGTTCATGCCCGGAACCCAGTCTGGCCGCATCCTCACCGCATGGAGATTCGAGTGTCCACTTCGCCGTCAATCCTTGCCGCTGCCCTCGCAGGCGCGCTGGCGTTTAGTTCTGCTGCCGCCGCGCAGGAGGCGAAACTGCCGGATATTGGCTCCTCCGCCGGCAATGTGCTGTCACCTGCGAAGCAGGCCGAATATGGCGCGATGACCCTCGCCCAATTGCGCCACGAAGGTTACGTGCTCGACGATCCGTTGCTGGGCGGCTGGCTGGACGCCGTGGGCCAGCGCTTGGGCGGCGCCAGCGACAAGCCGCAACAGCCCTTTACCTTCTTCATGCTGCGCGACCGCCAGATCAATGCCTTCGCCACCCTGGGCGGCTATATCGCGATCAATGCGGGCCTGGTGCTGGCGGCCGACCGCGAGGATGAAGTGGCCGGCGTGTTGTCGCACGAAGTCGCCCACGTCACCCAGCAGCATGTGTTGCGTGGCGCCGAACGCGCCCAACGCGACAGCGTCCCGATCATGCTGGCGATGTTGGGCGCGATCATTGCCGCCCAGCAGGCCGGTGGCAATTCCAGTGGGGATGCCACCCAGGCCGCAGTTATTGGCGGCATGGGTCTGCTGCAGCAGCGGCAAATCGACTACACCCGCGACAACGAAGCCGAGGCCGATCGCATCGGCATCCGGGCGATGGCACGCGGTGGCTACGATCCGGAAGGCATGGCCGATTTCTTCGAAAAATTGCAGTCGGTGGTACGCATCAACCAGGGCGACGAACGCAGCCGTACGCCGGGGTATCTGCAAACCCACCCGATCACCCTGACCCGCATCAGCGAGGCCCGCGAACGCGCCGCGTCACTGGAAAAAGCGGCGCCCGTCGCCACGATGCGCGTCTCCAACAATCCGCTGCTGCCCGCAGGCATGCAGATCGACACCAGCAGCGAGCATGCGCGCGGTGACAGCGGGGACTTTCGCTGGGCGCGCGAACGGCTGCGTGTTCTCAGCGCGAATACGCCCGCGCAAGCCATTCGCGAATACCAGCAGATGCAAGTAAAAAAGCCACTGGACGATGCCAAGCGCTATGGCATGGCGCTCGCACAACAGCAAGCCGGACAGGACGCCGATGCCTTGCGTGGCATGGCTGATGTGCAGGCCTCGCACCCGGACAGCCTGTGGCTGCAGGTCAGCCTGGGTGTCGCCGAAGCCAGAGCGGGGCATGGCGCCGATGCCGACCGCCGGTTCGAAGCGTTGCTCGTGCACAGGCCCACCAATCGGGCGCTGGTGCTGAGCTACGCGCAGCTGTTGGCGGAACGCAACACGCCGACGGCCGGCGCGCGTGCGGTAGCCGTGCTGCGCCCTTTGCTGGGCGCAGGCGCGGCTGACTTGTTGTTCCAGCAAGCCTATGCGCGCGCCAATGAGATCGCTGGCGACGACGTGCGGGCCGGTGAAGCGTGGGCCGAGGCCGCCTACCTCAATGGCCGCCCTGAGCAGGCACTGGTGCAGCTGAACAACCTCAAGAAACGCGGCACGCTGGACTATTACGCCCGCAGCCGGATCGACGCCCGCATCGCCGCGATCACGCCGACCGTGCTGGAACTGCGCCGCCAGGGCATCCGCGACGAGGATGCGACTCGCGGCAAGTTGCAAATTGGGGGAAGTGCCCGCTTTCGCAGCAGTGAGCAAGCACCGGCGTGGTGACAGCGTCACAATTCGGTCATGAAACCGTCGTGTAATGCCGGGAGGGCCGCGATCGCGGCGTAGACGTGTTGCCAGACATGCAAAAACGCATCTTGATCGTCGATGACGAACCCGCCATCCGCGACATGGTCGCCTATGCGCTGCGCAAGGGTGATTTCGAACCCGCGCATGCCGGCGACGCGCGCGAG
>JBDSGA010000186.1:0-10337 GCA_039919235.1 Thermomonas sp.
GCGGATGTGTTCGAATACATCGAGCGGCGCCACAATCCAAGAATGCGGCGAAGGACCGCCAGAGAGGATTTGAAGTTTTCCACCCTTTCACAACCGTCCGTGATTTCGGGGTAGAACCCACATCTGCCTGCGCTCAATCCATGCCACCTTCTACTGTTGCGTTGTCTTGCTTGAGCTAATTCCAGCTCGCTCGCAGCTTCCCGGCTTGATATATCCCTGATCAGTAAATGCCTGTTTGCCAGGAACAACCTTCGCCAAAAGACGAACGCCGCGACAAGCGCGGCGTTCGTGGTTCACCAGGGAAGTTGATTGATTACTTCAAGACCCAATAGACATCGAATTGACCGTTCTCGGTGAACGATTGGGCAATCCCCGCCTTGTACGACTCATAAGGACGATCGGTCACTTCGTAGCCTGCAGTCACCGCCCATGCGCGCAATGCGTTGCGCACGGTCTCCAGTTCGGCCATGTAACCTGTATAGGAGGTCATGGCGACCTTGGCGGGCTTGGTCTGCACGTACTGCACGGGGCCCTGCAGGGCTACCTTTCCGGTTTCACCGCCGCCCTTCTTTCGAACGGGTTGCGCGACATCGAAGTTGTACACCTCACGTCCCAGATCGGTGGTGATCACCCGTAGTGGTCCCGCTGCTTCCAGGCCATTGGCATCCATCACCCGGCGTATCCATTCAGAATTCGCCGTCAGCGAGGCCTGAATCTGGGAATTGCCGCGGTCAACGTTGCCTGCGGTCACAAACAAGACATCCTCGGCGGGTCGCTGCACCATCTTGGGCGCCGTCATCTTGCTGCCAGACACGGCGTAATCGACGTTAGGCACGGCGGCGAGCATGGTGACGATGCGCGACAGTCCCAGCTTCATGTCGTCGCCCACATGGCGGGCCACGTACAAACCGGCGTAACGACCGATCAGGTTCCAACCATAATCAACGTCATAGGTCTGGATAATCTCGACGTTGCGGTTGTTACGCCCGGTCGGCTTGAAGCGAAATGACGTGAGCTTGTTGCTGCCACGCTCGATGTTGTCGATCTTGTAGGACACCTTTTCACGCGGGACGCTCTCGGTGATTTCCCACGAGCCACTCCCGATGCGCTCGTCGTTGGACACATAGTCCAACCGAGCGCCCACACCGGCATCCGGCCCCGAGAAGTTCAACTGGACGCGAGGATCCCGAAGAACCAGCGGATTCCATGCCTTGAATCGGCGAAGGCTGTTCAAAGAATCGAACACGATGGTCATCTTGCGGTTCGTCTCGATCTTCTCGGACAAATGGCGCTGTGATGGCAAAACCAGCGCCACGACCAAGAATAGCGCCGCGACGATTGCGAGGGAAATCAGGATCTCGAGCAAACGAGTCATTCAGGAATCTCCGGGAGGGCCGCTCGCGGGGTGGCCGCGTAGACCGGCCATCCTACCAAACCCTCCGCGACATCGGCGAGTGGCAAATCAAGAAATCGCGACCGATCACACCAATTGCAACTCGAAAGCCTTGAGCACTGCGCGCGTACGATCGCGTACGCCCAGTTTGGACAGGATATTGGAGACATGATTCTTGATGGTTCCCTCGGCCACGCCAAGCGAATTGGCGATCTCCTTGTTGGAAAAGCCCGAGGCCATCAGTCGCAGAATCTCCGTTTCGCGATCGGTCAGGGGATCGGGCCGGTCGAGACTCACGAACTCATTGCGCATGTGCTCCAGGCCGGACAGCAGGCGCTGGGTCACCACCGGCTGCACCAGCGAGCCTCCGCCGGCCACGGCCTGGATCGCGTTGACGAGCTGTTCCAGGGACACATCCTTGAGCAGGTAGCCCTTGGCGCCCGCCTTGATTCCAGCCAGCACCAGCTGGTCGTCATCGAACGTGGTCAGGATGATCGTCGGTGGCAACGCGCCCATTTGCCCAAGTGCCTGCAACGCCTCCAGCCCCGACATCACAGGCATGCGCATGTCCATCAGGACGACATCTGGCTTGACCTGGGGGATGGTGTCGACGGCGTGACGGCCATCGGACGACTCTGCGACCACCTCAATGCCTTCTGCAAGCTCAAGAAGTGAACGTATGCCCTGGCGAACGAGCGTCTGATCGTCCACGAGGAACACGGTGATAGGGCCGGGTCGAATCATGCGGCGACTCCTTCGGGAAAGCCGGGATCGGCGATGGTGCCGGCCGGCAGGGTCATGGTGAGTTGGAATCCATCGCCAGCACGGGTCTGGATCTCGAGACAACCGCCCAGCTGGCGCAGGCGTTCGCGCATGCCATGCAACCCGTTGCCGTTGGCGAATTCGTCCGTACCGCTGCCATCATCCCTCACCTTCAAGGAGATGCGGTGGCCATCAGTGTGGGCTTGAAGCCACAGATTACGGGCATCGGCATGGCGCACCGCATTGGTGATCGCCTCCTGTGCGCAGCGCAGCAACACATGCGCCCGCTCCGGGTCATCGACCGTCAATGGCTGCTGGATATCCATATGGATCACCAGTTTGGGCACGTTTTCGGCCAGCGGTCGCAGCGCCGCCCCCAAGTCGATCGAGCCGCTGTCGCGCAACTGGCTTACCGCCTCGCGCACATCGGTCAGCAACAAGCGCGCCAGCGTGTGGGCCTGCTGGACATGCTCCTTGACCCGGCCATCCGACAAATGCCCCGCCACTTCCAGGTTCAGGCTCAGCGCCGTCAGATGATGGCCGAGCAAGTCATGCAACTCGCGGGAGATGCGGGTCCGTTCGTTGACCCTGGCGCTTTCCGCGAGCAACGCGCGCGTGGAGCGCAATTCGGCATTGAGCCTGCGCTGCTCTTCCCTCGCCTCCGATTGCTGCAACGCAATAAGACTGGTGATGAACACGAACCCCGAGATACCCGCATACAGCAACGATTGCATTAAAGCTTCGAACAGGGGGAAGTGCAGGCCCAGCATGAAGACCGGCACCACCGCGAATTGCGCGGCAATGAGCCAGACCACGCCGACCTTGAGAGGCAGCAGCCACGGCAGCACGCAGGCCGCCACCATCAGCAGCACGCTGCCCAGACCGGATTCGCTGTAGAAGCCCAGGCCGATGGCCGCAAGCGTGGTGATAGCCAGCAATATGTGGTCCGAGGCCTGCCGGCGCTGGCCCAGGCCACGGGTCAGCCACCAATACCCGATGCCGAAGGCCAGATAGCATGCCCAGCCTTCCCACGGCATGACATGCGCGACACTCTCGTCGGGCACGGGATCACGCCACTGGCCGATCCACGAGTACAACAGCGGCAGAAACGCCATCGCCCAAGTGAACAGGCCGGCAAAGCGCAACAAGCGGGTATGGGACAGGCGTGCAAGCATGCGGTCTTATAACCCCTTACGACCTGTCCGCGCCTGCACCGAAGGTCATGGCCGCCCACTGCGGTGCATGCAATAATCCAAGCGGGCCGGATCGGTCCGAACCATCCGCAACAAGTCACACGGAGCCAAAGGAATGTCGATCGCCATCCGCGACGTGCGCGAGCATGAGCTGGATTCCGTGCTTGCCCTGAACAACGCGGCGGGACCTGCGATCCTCCCCCTCGACGCGGCCAAGCTGCGCCAGCTGTTCGAGTCCGCGGAATATTTCAGGGTGGCCGAGCGCGACGGCACCCTTGCCGGTTTCCTGATCGGTTTCGGCGCTGCCAGCAACCACGACAGCAGCAACTTTGCCTGGTTCGGCCAGCGCTATCCGGACTTCTTCTATATCGATCGCGTGGTCGTGGCCAGCCGTCGCCGTGGCGGTGGAGTCGGTCGCGCGCTGTACGCCGATGTCCAGAGCTATGCCGAACTGCGCTACCCACAACTGGCCTGCGAAGTTTTCCTGCAGACCGGCACGGACCATGCTCTGCTCTTCCATGGCAGCTTCGGTTTCCGCGAAGTGGGCCAGCACGTGATGCCGGGCCATGCACTGCGTGCCGCCATGCTCATGAAGCCGCTCTGCAGCTTCGCTTGGGTGCGCGACACCTATGGCGATGCCCTGCCAGACGAAGCCTGGCTGTTGCATCCCCGCACTCAACCCCAATCCCATCGCGCCACTGGTACCGGGGCATGAGTGCTGCGGTCGATTACGCCCAGGCGGGTGAACTCAAATTTGGCCAAGTCGGCATCGCCAACCTGCGCGTGCGCACATTGGACGTGGCCCAACTTGCCAATGAAATGCGTGACCGCGTGCAACGCGCGCCCAACATGTTCAGTCGCGCGGCGGTCGTGCTGGACTTCGGCGGATTGAGCGACGTGCCTTCGCTCGAGGACACACGTACCCTGATTGCCGGCCTGCATCAGGCAGGTGTGTTCCCGGTAGCATTGGCGTACGGCACGAAAGACGTGGACGCGCTGTCGCAGGCCCTTGGACTGCCATTGCTGGCCAAGTTCCGAGCCCAATACGAGCGAAGCGAGGGAGAACCTGTGCCGGTCTCGCCCAGCAAACCCAGCGATTCGGCGCCGGCAGCGGCCGCCGCCAAATCAGCTCCGCCCAAATCAGTCCCTGGCCTGGTGCATGCAAACCCGGTGCGCTCCGGCCAGCAGGTCTACGCGGACAATCGCGACCTGAGCGTGGTCAGCACCGTGGGGGCCGGCGCGGAAGTCATCGCCGATGGCTCGATCCACATTTATGGACCACTGCGTGGCCGCGCACTGGCCGGTGCCCAGGGCGACGAAACCGCGCGCATCTTCTGCCGGGAATTCCACGCGGAACTGGTCGCGATTGCCGGACACTACAAGGTCCTGGAAGACATCCCCGCCGAACTACACGGGAAAGCCGTGCAGGTCTGGCTGGAACAAGGCCAACTCAAGCTCGCCGCGCTCGACTGAGCGCGCACACCTCATCAACGGAGAAGCCAACTTGGCGGAAATCATCGTAGTCACATCAGGCAAGGGCGGCGTCGGCAAGACCACGTCCAGCGCCAGTATCGCCACCGGCATCGCACGGCGCGGCAAGAAGGTCGCGGTCATCGATTTCGATGTCGGCCTGCGCAACCTCGACCTGATCATGGGCTGCGAGCGGCGGGTCGTGTACGACTTCGTCAACGTCACCCACGGTGAAGCCACGCTCAAGCAGGCGCTGATCAAGGACAAGCGTTACGAGAACCTGTTCGTATTGGCCGCCTCGCAAACACGGGACAAGGATGCGCTGACCAAGGAAGGCGTGGATAAAGTGCTCAAGGACCTGAGCGCCGATGGCTTCGACTACATCATCTGCGACTCGCCTGCCGGCATCGAGAAAGGTGCGTTCCTGGCGATGTATTACGCCGACAAGGCCGTGGTCGTGGTCAATCCCGAAGTCTCGAGTGTGCGCGACTCCGACCGCATCCTTGGCCTGCTGGCGTCCAAGACCTACCGCGCCGAACACAATGATGGCGACGTCAAGGCGTACCTGTTGCTGACCCGTTACAGCCCGTCGCGGGTGGAGGGTGGCGAAATGCTGTCAATCACCGATGTCGAAGAAGTGCTTGGCTTGAAGACGATTGGCGTGATTCCGGAATCCGGTGATGTGCTCAATGCCTCCAACAAGGGTGAACCGGTGATCATGGATGCCGAGTCAATCGCGGGGCAGGCCTATGACGATGCGGTGGCACGCCTGATGGGTGAGGAGCGACCGATGCGCTTCACCCAGGTGGAAAAGAAGGGATTTTTCAGCAAGCTGTTCGGGGGTTGAGGCATGTCGATTTTTGATTTCCTCAAACCCAAGAAGAACACCGCCTCGCTCGCCAAGGATCGTTTGCGCATCATCATTGCGCAGGAGCGCTCATCGCAGGGGCAGCCGGATTATTTGCCGATGATGCGGCGCGAATTGCTGGAAGTGATTCGCAAGTACGTCAATGTGGACATGGACGCCGTCAAGGTCGACGTCGTCAAGGATGGCGAGCACGACGTGCTGGACATCTCGGTCGCGCTGCCTGAAGAGCGGGCGCAGTCGAACGATTGATCTGAACCAGGCGTGGCCGGCCAATCCGGCAAGCCGCGTCGGTCGCGTACCGGAATGATGATGCGATGGCCACGAACTACGTCCTGACCCTCGCCGACATCAACTTCCGGGATGCGGTTTCGTTGCTCGCATCCTACGGATTAGTGCTTGTCCAAGTCGCTGACGGCGAGCAGATCCCCGGTAGCTACTGGGGCGAATGCGAGGCCGGGATCATCGGAAGCACGGTGCACGCGCGTGGTGACACGCCCGTGCACTCCTTGCTGCATGAGGCATGCCATTTGATCGTGCTGCCACCGGCGCATCGCACCGGCGTGCATACCGACGCGACCGACAGCATCGAGGAAGAAGATGCGGTCTGCGTACTGCAAGCCTTGTTGGGCGATGCGCTGCCGGGGGCATCGTACGAACGCGTGCTCGCCGACATGGATGCCTGGGGCTACACGTTCCGGCTTGGCTCGGCCCGCGCCTATGTCGAACACGATGCCGAAAACGCCTGGGCCTGGTTGCAGGCACGCGGCCTCGTCGACGCAAATCGCACACTGGTCCTGCCACGCGGCTGACAGCCACGACTTGCAGCGTGCGATGCGCGCGGTCTAGCCTTGCTGTCCCGGCATCCCCGCCGAACCAGGAAGCCGCTGTGACCTTACGCCCCGCCCTGCTTGCAATTGGCATCGTCAGTGCATTGGCCCTTGCTGCCTGCAACCGCGACGCCACGCCCGCCGCGAAGACGACCGGCATTCCCGCGCCACCCACATCGGAAACCGCCGACCAGTTCGTCGCGCGGGTCAATGTCGAGTTGCGCAACATCAGCGCAGAACTCAATTCGGCGCAATGGTTGTCGAGCACCTACATCAACAGCGACAGCGAACTGGTCGCGGCCAAGGCGAACGAGCGCTGGCTGACCCAGCTGAATTCGTGGATCGAACAATCCAAGCGATACGACGGCCAGCAACTCTCGCCCGCCACCGCGCGCTCGATCAAGTTGATCAAGTTGATGACGGCGATGCCGGCGCCAAAGGATCCCGCCGAACTGGCCGAACTCACCCGGATCGCCACGCGCATGGAAGGCATGTACGGCGCCGGTAGCTATTGCACAGGCGAAGGGGACGCCAAGACCTGCCGCGACATCGGCCAACTCAGCGAAGTGCTGGCGACCAGCCGCGACTACAACGCGCAGCTGGATGCCTTCAATGGCTGGCACACGATCAGCCAGCCCATGCGCAAGGACTATGTGCGCTTCGCCGAACTGGTCAACAAGGGCGCGAAGGAAATGGGCTTCGCCGATGCCGGCGAGATGTGGCGTTCCGGTTACGACATGACACCGGTCCAACTTGCCGCCGAAACCGACCGCTTATGGGACCAAGTCAAGCCGCTATACGAACAACTGCACTGCTACGCACGGGGCAAGCTGGACGAGAAATACGGGCCGGAGAAAGGCGAAGTGGCCGGCGGCATGCTGCCAGCGCACCTCATGGGCAATTTGTGGCAGCAGGACTGGGGCAATTTGTGGGACATCATGCAGCCCTACCCCGGTGCCGGCAGTCTGGACGTGAACTCCGCCTTGAATGCCATTGCGCAGGTCGACATCACCAGCGAACGCAGCAAGCCGGGGCTACTAGGCCTCTCGGCTACACAGCGCGAATTCAACACGCAGCGCGCAGCGGCGCTGGACACCGCGAAGAAGATGGCCGAGCGCGCGCAGGACTTCTACGTTTCGCTGGGCATGCAGAAGCTGCCGCAGAGCTACTGGGAAAGGTCGCAGTTCATCAAGCCGCTTGAACGCGAGGTTGTCTGCCATGCCAGCGCGTGGGACATGAACATGGCCGGCGACGTGCGCACCAAGATGTGTATTGGGCCGACCGAAGAAGACCTGACCACGATCTACCATGAGCTTGGCCACCTCTATTACGACCTCGCCTACAACAAGCAGCCGCCGATCTTCCAGAACGCCGCGCATGATGGGTTCCATGAGGCGATCGGAGACACCATCGTCTTGGCCATGACACCGGGCTACATGCATTCGGTTGCCCTCGTCGGCGAGCAGCAACAGACCAAGGAAGCGATGATCAATGCGCAGATGCGCATGGCCTTGGCCAAGGTCGCGTTCATGCCATTCGGCTTGATGATCGACCGCTGGCGTTGGGGCGTGTTCGCTGGCTCGATCAAGCCAGACAACTACAACAAGGCGTGGTGGGACCTGAAAGCGAAGTACCAGGGCGTTGCACCGGTTAGCCCCCGCGGCGAGACCTATTTCGACCCAGGCGCGAAATATCACGTCCCCGCCAATACGCCTTACACCCGTTACTTCCTCGCCAACATCCTGCAATTCCAGTTCTACAAGGCGCTGTGCGATGCATCCGGCTACAAGGGGCCGCTGTACGAATGCAGTTTCTACGGCAGCAAGGAAGCCGGCGCGAAATATTCGGCGATGTTGTCCAAGGGTGCCAGCCAGCCCTGGCAGCAGACGCTGAAGGAACTCACCGGCGGTGAAAAAATGGATGCCGGCGCGGTGCTGGAATATTTCGCTCCGCTGCAGGACTGGCTGAAGCAGCAGAACGCCGGCCAGCAATGCGGGTGGACGAGCGCGGGCGCAATGAGGTTTGAGCCAGCGCCGACCGTGCCCGCGAAGGCCGGTTGAGCGACGTCAATTCCTCAATCGAAGGCCGGTTTGCGCCGGCCTTCATTTCCAGGATCAACAGGCGCGATACTGCCGGCATGGATACCCGCCCTGACCTCGCACCGCAACTGCATGCCACCGCCACCGCGCTGCCTGCGCGCTATTACGTCGAAACGTCGATGGCTGCAAACGACCGCGCGCTGATCTTCGACCGCAGTTGGCAACTCATAGCCCACGAGTCGCAGCTGCGCGATGCAGGCGACCATGTGATCGGCAACCTCGCCGACTTGCCGGTGATCGCTGTACGCGGCACGGACGATGTGATCCGCGCATTCCACAACGTCTGCCGGCATCGCGCCGGGCCGATCGCGCAATGCGACGGACTGGCCGCGAAATCCCTGCGTTGCCGCTATCACGGATGGAACTACGGACTGGACGGCGTGTTGAAATCCGCCCCGGAGATGAAGGATGCGGTGGATTTCGAACCATCGGACATCCGCCTGCCGCAGCTTGCAGTCAGGACATGGCAAGGGCTGGTGTTTGCCGCGGTGGACGAGGCGCAGGCACCGGATTTCGATGCC
The DNA here is from genome assembly GCA_039919235.1 of Thermomonas sp. Lineage (GTDB taxonomy): Bacteria > Pseudomonadota > Gammaproteobacteria > Xanthomonadales > Xanthomonadaceae > Thermomonas. The sequence continues at coordinate 9,134 of JBDSGA010000186.1, forward strand.
TTCGTCGCCGGCATCGATGCCCGCCTCGGGCCGGATCGCGGACTTGAGCATTATGGCCGCCATCACCGCGTCGGCTATGACATCGCCTGCAACTGGAAGGTCTACGTCGACAACTTCCTCGAGGGCTACCACGTCCCGCATGTGCATCCCGGCCTCAACCGCCTGCTCGACTATCGCAGCTACCGCACCGAACTGATGCAGTGGCACAACCTGCAATGGAGCCCGCTGGAAAGCGACGCGTCGCTGTATGGCAATGGCGATGCGCTGTACTACTGGCTGTGGCCGAACACGATGCTCAACATCCTGCCCGGTCGCCTGCAGACCAACCGGGTGATCCCGCTCGGTGTGGATCGCTGCCGGGTGGAGTTCGACAGTTATTACGCATCAGGCGACGACGAGGCTGCCGATGCCAAGCGCAATGCCGACCTCGCCTTCAGCGATGAAGTGCAACACGAAGACCTCGGCATCTGCGAGGACGTGCAGCGCGGCTTTGCTTCGGGCTCGTATGTACCGGGCCGGCTGAACCCGCTGCGCGAATCAGGCTTGCATCATTTCCATGAGATGCTGCGCGCGGCTTATCGACAGGCGGCGCTGGCCAGCGCATAACTGCCGTCCAATCCAGTTCAATCCGGGATCCACGCATGTCCGAGCCGCAATCGCATCACGTCGATTCTTCAGACCCAGCGCCTGCGCGCCCGTTGGGGCTGTGGATGGCCACCGCACTGGTGGTGGGCAGCATGATCGGCAGTGGCGTGTTCCTGCTGCCAGCAGCGCTGGCGCCCTATGGCGCAGCGAGCCTGATCGGGTGGGCCATTGCCTTGTGTGGCGCGCTGCTGCTGGCCGCAACCTTCGCCAAACTTGCCGTGCACTGGCCCTGTACCGGTGGTCCGTACGCGTATGTCCGGCGATCGTTTGGTGACCTCGCTGGGTTCGGCATCGCCTGGAGTTACTGGATCTCGATCTGGTCGGGCCTCGCCGCCATTGCGGTCGCGTTTGCCGGCAGCATGGGCGCGATTTTCCCCGCATTGACCGCCACGCCCGTGCGCTCGGCGACCTGCGCGCTGGCCGCCTTGTGGGCCTGCACCATTGTCAATTTGGTCGGCCTGCGCCAAGCCGGTCGGCTGCAAGTGGTTGCGACCGCGCTGAAGCTGGTGCCGCTGCTGTTGTTCGGGATCGTCGCACTGTGGTTCGTCGACGCGCACAA
>JBDSGA010000187.1:0-7848 GCA_039919235.1 Thermomonas sp.
CGGCATTGCCGGCCCTTTTTTTTGCGCGATGCGTGAAGTGTGGATCAGCCTTCGGCAGCGTGCTCGCGCAATTCGTCCGCACGTGCGCGCCCGAGATACGCGTGGATGCCGGCGCGTGCGAGATACAGCAATGGGATTAGCGCGATCGCGGCGAGCATTTTGTAAAGATAGTTCAGGGTGCCGACCGCAAGGAACAATGATGTGGGCCAATGCTGTGGGCCGAGCACGAAAGCGATGTACAGCACCACGAAGCTGTCGACCAATTGCGATACCGCGGTGGAGCCGGTGGCACGCAGCCACGCATGGCGTTCACCGGTGGCGCGGCGGATGCGGTGGAACACGCGCACGTCGATCAGCTGGCCGATCAGAAACGCGATCAGCGATCCCCAAATCGTCCACAGGCCTTGCCCGAACACAGCTGCGAAGGCGAGTTGGTAATCTGGCACGCCTTGTTCCTTGGCCACCCCGACCCACCACGAAGCCGGCGCAAGATGGATCGCGATGAACGCGAATACGAAGCCATAAGCGATCAGTCCGGCGGCCAACCAGCTGATCATGCGCACGCCGCGCTCGCCGAAATATTCGTTGACCGTGTCGGTCATGATGAACACGATCGGCCACAGCAGCGTGCCGGCAGTGAAGTTGAGTGAGCCGGTTTGGCCAAACAGGTTCCACTGCAGCGGCGCAATACCAAGCGTGTCTTCCAGCGCGAAGATCTTGACCCCGATGAATTCGGCCAGCACCGCGTTGACGCAGAAGAACGCGGCCATACCGATGAACAGGCGCGTGGCGCGGTCGTCGAGCAGGCGCAGGGGCAATGTCATCCGTCGGTTTTTACGACCGCTGGTGGCGGTGAAAACGGAATCGAATCAGGCGCGACCGCGCCCCCAGAAATAATGAAGCTCATCGCCTGGTCCACGGTCCAGTCGGTCGGCGTCATCTTTTCCACCGGCACGATTTCCAGGTAGCCCGAGGTCGGATTAGGCGTGGTGGGCACGTAGACAGCGGCGAGTTCGCGGCCAGTGCCCACTTCGCGCATCACCCGGGTGACGAAGCCCAGCGTCTTCATTTCTGCGTGTGGAAAATCGATCAGCACCACGCGCTGGGTGCCATCCGGCTTGGTCTGCAGGATGTCCAGCAGTTTACGTGCGCTGCCGTAGATGGTGCTGGCCAGCGGAATGCGCGCAACGATCGCTTCGAACCAGCCTAATAGGCGCTGGCCGACCACGCGGCGTGCGAGCCAACCCACCAGCAGGATGGCAAGCACGGTGGCAACCATCCCGAGGGCGCCCAGTACCCACGGTTCGGCAAGCCATCCGAATGCTGCGGGATTCGCCGCTGCCGCTCCTTGCAGTGCCGGTTCGACAACTGGACGGCTCAGGTCGCTGAGCATCAGGAACAGGAATTTCACCACGACCCATGTCAACCACAAGGGCAGCAGGGTCAGCAGGCCGGTAATGAACAGCCGTTGCAGGCGAGGGGTCAGCGGTGCGGGTGACGCGGTGGGCGATGGCATCCGCGCATTGTAGGATGAAGTACTGCGGTCAACGCTCGCGCACAAGCTGGATGCCGACATCCTTGTAAGCCTGTTTGGCATCCAGAGGCGCCGGCTTTCCGCTCACCTTGCGTTTCCTGCAACTATTGTCGGCACATAGTGTGAGCCAGCCCGAGACCGGCAACGTTGCTTGCGTTTTCGCCTCGCCTGCGCTGGGTAGTCGGTAGCGATATTTCCCATGGGACGTCAACCAGCTGGCATAGGCGATTGCGTCGTCCGCAGTCACGCAGACCACTGGGGCGCTGGCAGGTAACGTGCCGCCGGGCTCCTTCCAATTCCGGCGGGCACCGAATAGCCCGTTGCGGCCGCAGCCCACCGCCGCGCGGGCCGTCGCGTCGGCGAAGCGCGCATAGTCCGCCCGGCTGACGGTGACGATTCCCACCAGCGCACGTTGTGCCGCATTGCTGGCGCCGTCGGGGAGTGTCGCTGTGGTTGCCGGCAATCTTCCCAATCGGGCTTGAATCGCTTGCATTCGTACCGGGTCCGGGCTGATCCAGCGGGAATCCGCAACGAATTTCCGGGCACCTTCCGGATCGGGTTTGGCGATGATCGCGTCCAGACGCGCGGAGAACGCGGCATCAAGGCGCTTGCGCAACAACGCGATGGCGTTTCCATCGCCACCGCGGCGGGCATCCAGCTCACGCGCGCGGTCAAACGCCACGCGGGCTGCGATTGCGTCGCCTTTACGCAGTGCCTGTTCGCTTGCATCGGCCAGTGCATCGAACAAGCGTGCGCTCAGCATCAGCATCTGCAGGTCGGTGGGATTGACCCGGCGTGCGGCATCCAGGCTGTCCCACGCATTGCCATTGGTCGGTGCCAACAACTTGCCATCGCCCAATTGCTGTTCTGCATTGGCGAGATAGGCAGACATGCCGGCGGTCGTACCGGTGTCAATCCCGCCCAGCACGCCTTCGCCGGTGCTGGCGCTGGGTACCGGCAAGTCGCTTGGCATGCTTGCGCCCACGCCTGCGATGTCCGCGGACTCGGCTACACCTGGCCGCACCTCCTCATGGTCCAGCAAATGCGGCAAGCCAATCATCAAGGCAATGACGCCGGCAATTCCAGCGGCTGCCAATGCAATCGGCTTCCAGCCGAAGCCATGCCGCGCGCCGTTACCTGCATCGGCGTCATTCGCGTTCGCTGGCATGGCGACTTCAACGACGCCGAAGTGTTTGCCGGCGCGCGCCTGAATTCGTTCAAGCGCTTCCAGCATTTCCTGGGCGCTGGCGTAGCGGTCATCCGGTTGCTTCGCCATGCTCTTGTCGATGAATGCCTGCCAATGCTTGAGGGATGGCGGAAGCCGAGGAATTGGGTTTTGCACGTGCATCATCGCCATCGACAACGCATCGCCAGCGCTGTACGGCAGCCGTCCGGTCAGCATCTCCCAGGCCAGCACGCCCAAGCTATAGAGGTCCGCGCGGCGATCCACCGTATTGCCGCGCGCCTGTTCCGGCGGCATGTAGGCAGTGCTGCCCACGGCCAGGCCGGTGGAGGTCAGGCGCGGGTTGCTGCCGCGCCGCAACGCGATGCCGAAGTCCGCCAGTTGAGGTCGATCGTTGTCGTCGAACAGGACGTTCTCTGCCTTCACGTCACGATGCACGATGCCGCGCACGTGCGCGTAATCCAGTGCCTGCAGTAACACGTGAAGGATTCCTGCAACGCGCGGCTGGTCGCCGCGCAGGTTGCGCTGGGCCAGGTGGCCATGCGACAGGTACGGCATTGAATAGAACGGAAGGCCATCGCGGGTACGACCGACTTCATGGATGCCGACGATGTTCGGATGCTGCAGTCGGGCGATGGTGTGCGCTTCGTTCTCGAAGCGGCCACGGCTGACCTCATCAGCCAAGGCCTCGGGCAACATGACCTTCAGCGCGACCTTGCGACCGAGTGAGGACTGGTCGGCCAGGTACACGGTGGACATGCCGCCATGGCCGATGACTTTGACGATCCGGTAGCCATCAACCTGCGGCCGATCATTGTCGAGAATGCGGCTGGACACGACTACCCCGTTTCATGTGCTCACCGCAGCATAGTCCGGCGGGTTGCGTGATGGAGCGATCAATGTGCCAATTTGCGACGGATGTACAACTGTATGGTTGCCGGGGCCTTACACCAGCAACAGCGACGACATCTTGCGGCGGTAGCGACTGACCAGGTCTTCGTTTTCGACCACGCGGAACGCGTCGATGAGGGTCTTGCGAGCCAATCCGCTTTCGTAGTTGCGATCACGCTGGAGCATCTCGATGAACTGGATCAGCCCGCCTTCGGCATCGCCCGATACCAGCTTGCGCACGCCCAGCAGATGGCGCGCACGCAGGTCAGTGGGATCGGCGGCAATGGCAGTCTCGAGGACTTCCTCCGGCGGTGCATCCTTGAGCAATGCTGCAAACCCGAGCTGCGCGCGCGCTTTGATGGTGCGGTCGTCGGTGGCCAGGTTGGCGGGCAGGGCGTCAAGCAGTTGCTCGGATTCGGCAGCAGCGCCGGTCTGCAGCAAGGCAAGCGCCAAGTCGAGACTGAGCTCGGCCTTGTCCGGTTCTGCTTCAATCGCCTTGCGCAGGCGCATCACCTCGGCGTGCGAGTCAGCCGGAGGCGCTGCGACTTCGGCGCTCTCGGACTCGACCGCCGCTGCGGGTTCAATGCCATGGTGGGTCAGGAACTCCTTCAACTGGCTTTCCGGCAATGCGCCGGGGAAGCCGTCCACCAGCTGGCCGTCCTTGACCAGCATGACGGTGGGTACCGAGCGGATCTGGAACGCCGAAGCGAGTTCCTGCTCGTGCTGGGCATCCACCCTGGCCAGCAGGAAGGCGCCGTTGTAATCAGTGGCAAGCTTGTCCAGTAGCGGGCTCAGCGTCTCGCAGGGCTCAAACCCTGCGGCCCAGAAATTGACCAGCACAGGAGTTTCCAACGAGACGCGGATCACCGTGTCCTCGAAGTTCGCGGCGGTGGCATCGAAGGCGTGGGGCGTGGCGGCGTCGGTCATGGGCTTGAGCATGCAGTGGAATGCCTTGGAGATGGCGATGGCCGGGACGATAACAAGCCGATGTAAAAAATACTTGACATGGACAAATTAAAATGTAAATTAAACATTACATTTAGTCCGCCAGAGGTGACATCGATGAAAGCGCCGCAGCCACGTGCCCAACTGATCCTCTGGCTGGTGCTCGCCGGGGTTGGGCTGGGATTGTTCTTCAGCGGGGAATACCGCGACATTCCGTTTCCGGCCGGCTGGATCGGCACGTTCCTGTTCGTTGCCGCCGTGTGGTTCAGCGTGGATGCCTTGCATCGGGTGCCGCATAGCGATGCCGAAGCCCAGGTTGCGCCGGGCGAGTGGCAGGCCTGGATCGGCGTGGCGTTCGTGGGTTCCGTGATTGCGGTCAGCCTGTTGAATGCAGATGCGTTCCAGCCACATGTATCCATTCGCCAGAACCACGAGGCGGGAGCGGTGGGGCAGCGCATCGGCACGTTGTTTGTCGCCTGGCTGGTCTTGGCAAGCGTCTTGAAACAACGCTGGGCCGGCAAAGTGCTGGCTGATGAGCGCGACGCCCGAATCGAATTGACCGCAAGCCAATGGGGCCGATGCGCGACCGCGGTGGTGGTGATCGGGATCGCGGTGCTGCTGGGCTTCAGTGACACCGATCGCCTGCAGCAATTCAGCTATCCCTACATCGCGGAGATGCTGATGGTGGCGCTGCTGTGTGGCTTGTGGTTCGACCAACTGGTCGCCGCGATCCTGTACCTGCGTGATCGCCGGGCATCGTCCGAATGACCGGCACGCTGGTCGAAAACCAGATCCGACGCTTGCGCTTTGATCGCGGTGAAATGACCCAGCAGGCATTGGCCGATGCTTGCAGCGTGACCCGGCAAACGATCATTGCGCTGGAAGCTGGCAAGTACGCGCCATCGCTGGAACTGGCATTCCGCATCGCCGATGCGCTTGGCGTGCGCATCGAAGGCGTCTTTCAGTGGAGCAAGCCGCAATGAGTCGAATCGCAGGCAGGTTCATGCGCATCATCAAATGGTTATTGATCGGTACCGTGGTACTCGCAGCGTTGCTGATCGGATGGATCCAGTGGACGGTCACGCATTTCGATACCACAACGCTCCCCGCGCGGCATGGCGGGGTGGACGTGCAGTTGTACGCTCGCGATGGCGCGCCGCGTCCGCTGCTGGTCGGACTAGGCGGCAGCGAGGGCGGCAATGCGTGGACGCGCGGTATGTGGAAGACCCAGCGCGAGCGCTTCCTCGACCAGGGCTACGCAATGCTTGCGGTCGGCTATTTCGGCACGCCGCATTCACCGGAGCACCTCGACCGTATCTCGCTTGACGCGATCCATGACGCGATCCTCAAAGCCGCCAAGGATCCGCGGGTGGATGGCCGCTGCATCGGCCTGATTGGCGGATCACGCGGCGGCGAGTTGGCCTTGCTGTTGGCCAGCCACTATCCCGACATCAACGCGGTCGTTGCCATTGTGCCGGGCAGCGCGGTGTTCCCGGCGCTGACCAATGCCATGATCACGCCCGGATTTTCGCTGCACGACAAGCAGCTACCGTTCGTGCCGGTACCTTGGAGCGCGACGCCCAACCTGCTGGTGCACGACCTGCGCGGCGCGTTCGACAAGATGGTGGCCAACACGGCGGCGATGGAGGCTGCCGCGATCCCAGTCGAGCGCATCAACGGGCCGGTGTATTTCGTGTCTGCGAGCCAGGATGAGTTCTGGCCGTCGCGTGACATGTCTGATGCGATGATGGCGCGACTCAAGCGGCATGATTTCCAGCATCCCGCTGAACACCTGGTGGTGGAAGGCGGCCACAGCGAACCCCTGGATGAATTCCCGAAGATGGAAGCCTTCCTGCACGAAAACTTCGCCAAGGCGTGCCGATGAATCGATTGCGTAACTGTTTGGCGTGGCTCGCAGCCGCCTCCTTCGCCGTGGGTTTGCTGCTGGCGAACGTCGGCTTGCCCGAGTATTCGCAACGACTGCATCCGGTTGGCCTGCGCGGCGCGACCGGTTTGCCTTACGCGCTGGTGTTCAACCTGGTGTTGTTTGTAATTCCTGGCGTCTTGCTGGTGCTGACCGGCCAGATGTTGCGTCGTCGTCTGTCTGCAGCCGGTTGGTTGGCGCGCATCGGTGTCGTGCTGGTTCAGCTCTCGGCGTTCGCGTTCGCAATGCAGGGCGTGATGTCGCTGGATCCGGCCGACATGGACGCGAACGCAAGCCGCCTGCACGCACTCGCGTGGATGCTGTGGTGGATCGCGTTCGTGCCCGGTGCGTTGCTGCTGGCATTCGGCGCACGGCGCGGCATGACCTTCACGCTGGTGTCGATGTCAGCGGCAGTGCTGGTGCCGTGGATCGCGTTGTTTGCGCCGATTGGTGAATGGGTCGGCATCGCGCAACGACTGGCGTTCGGCGTGTGGTTCGGCTGGTGGGTGTTTGCTGCCCGGCGCTCAGGGAGCGGGTTCGGCCAGTAGGCTGCCGATCTGCGCACCCAGGCGCAGGTCATCGACCAGGCCGAAGTGCTTGAGCCGCAGCTTGCCCATGCGGTCGATCAGCACGAGCGTTGGCGTGCCCTGCAGGGCATAGCGGCGCATGGTGAGTGGAATTGGATCGCCCTCGGCATGCGAATCCACGCCGACCGGATAGCGAATGCGGTTTTCTTGCAGGTACACGTCCAGTGCTTCCGGCCCCATGACCTGATGATGCTCGAAGACTGTATGCAGGCCGATCACCGCCAGGTCCGTCTGTGAAAACGCTTCGGCCACTTTCAGGCTCTGCGGCACCGCGTGTTGCACACATCCCGGGCACAGCATCTGGAAGGTGTGCAGGAACACTGGACGACCGCGCAAGGCAGCAAGGTCTAGCGGTTCGCTGTTGAACCAGCGCGATATCGACCACGGCGGTGCGGGCGCGTACTCAGCCATGTTTCACCTTCAATCCAAGGATCGTCGACGACAGCAGGAACGTGATCGCGTTCGACACGATCATCGGCCACGAGTGCAGGAAGAGGCCGTAGCCGAACCAGAAGCCGATGCCGACGGTGAACAGCAGGTACATCCATAGCGAAATCCCGCTGGTTTCGCGGGTGCGGATGGTCTTCACCGCCTGCGGCACGAACGAGAGCGTGGTGCAGGTGGCGGCCACCACGCCCAGCCACTCCAGGGTCATTTGCCCACCGAAGGAGCGGGACTGGCTGCCGGGGTGTCGGCAGCATTGAATGAAGTGCAGGCAAGCTCCAGCACGGCGGTGCCGAGTCGGTTCATCAGAAATCTCCCCCAGAGAGAGTAGATGCATCAT
>JBDSGA010000188.1:0-4232 GCA_039919235.1 Thermomonas sp.
TGGGTCTATTCCGTTGAAAAATTCTGGAGTCCGAATTTGATCCGGTTCTGAATCAGTTTCGAGCAGAATTCTTCTAAAAGCGAACTATCGCGGGCCATTTTTTGAGTTACGCCAGCGGACATCGAGAATATGGGCCCACCAGGACTCGAACCTGGAACCAAAGGATTATGAGTCCTCTGCTCTAACCATTGAGCTATAGGCCCGCAGACGGGATTGTAGCGGTGCAAACGAAGAACCCGCCTCTCGGCGGGTTCTTTGCTTCGAAACACCAGCCTCGCTTACTCGATATCGAGGAAGCTGCGCAGTGTTTCCGAACGCGAAGGATGGCGCAGCTTGCGCAGCGCTTTCGCTTCGATCTGGCGAATGCGTTCGCGGGTGACATCGAACTGCTTGCCGACTTCTTCGAGCGTGTGATCGGTGTTCATATCGATGCCGAAGCGCATGCGCAGGACCTTGGCTTCACGCGGGGTCAGGCCGGCCAGCACGTCGCGCACGGTTTCGGTGAGGTTGATGTTGACTGTGGCCTCGACCGGGGACTCGACGTTGGTGTCTTCGATGAAATCGCCGAGATGGGAATCCTCGTCGTCGCCAATCGGCGTTTCCATCGAGATCGGTTCCTTGGCAATCTTCATGACCTTGCGGATCTTGTCCTCGGGCATGTCCATTTCTTTCGCCAGTTCTTCCGGCGTGGCCTCGCGGCCGTATTGCTGCAGCATCTGCCGTGAAATGCGGTTGAGCTTGTTGATCGTCTCGATCATGTGCACCGGGATGCGGATGGTGCGTGCCTGGTCGGCGATGGAGCGGGTGATCGCCTGCCGGATCCACCACGTGGCATAGGTGCTGAACTTGTAACCGCGGCGATATTCGAACTTGTCGACCGCCTTCATCAGGCCGATGTTGCCTTCCTGGATCAGGTCGAGGAACTGCAGGCCGCGATTGGTGTATTTCTTGGCGATGGAGATCACCAGCCGCAGGTTGGCCTCGACCATTTCCTTCTTGGCCTTGCGCGCCTTGGCTTCGCCATACGCCATGACCCGGTTGATTTCCTTGAGGTCGGCCAGGGTCACGCCCATCGCCTTCTCGATGATGATCGTCGCTTCCTGTTCGGCGATGATGTTGTCGCGCACGTCGCGCAGGGCCGAGCCCCACTTCTGCTTGCGCTTCAACAGCTCATCGACCCAACCCAGGTTGGTCTGGTTGCCGTCCCACGCCTTGATGAAATCCTTGCGCGGCATGCGCGCCACGCGGGTGGACAGGTCCAGGATGCGACGCTCGCGTTCCTTGATCTTGGCCACGACATCGCGCAACTGCCGCACCAGCACGTCGGTCAACGGCAACGGCAGCTTGAAGCTCAGGAAGATCTCGGCAACCTCCTCGCGCGCCTTCAGCGCCGGCTTGGCGGTCGGGCCACCCTTGGCGTAAGCCTTCTGGAACCGGGTGAACGCGGCGCCCATCGCGTCCATGCGCGCGGCGACTTCCAGCGGATCGGGGCCGGTGGGACCCGCTTCTTCCGCCTCGCCATCGTCCTCGTCGTCCTCGTCGCCTTCCTCGCCGTTCTCGGCGGCTTCGAGGGCAGCCGCCGCAGCTGCAGCAGCCTCCTGCTTGGCTTCTTCGGCCGCCGCCATTTCTTCTTCGGTTTCCACGAAGCCGACCACGATCTCGGCCAGGCGTTTCTTGCCCGCCTTGTGCAGTTCGTAGTCTTCCAGCAACTGTTGGGCCGAGGCCGGGAAGGTCGCCAGCGCGGTGGCCATCTGCAGCAGGCCTTCCTCGATGCGCTTGGCAATCGCGATTTCGCCTTCGCGGGTGAGCAGCTCGACCGTGCCCATTTCGCGCATGTACATGCGCACCGGGTCGGTGGTGCGGCCACCCTCGGAGTCCAGCGAGGTCAGCGCCGCGGCCGCTTCTTCAGCAGCGGTGTCATCGACTTCACGACCGCTGGCGGACTGGCCGGCCAGCAGCAGCGTTTCGGCATCCGGCGCAACTTCATGCACCTCGATGCCCATCCCGTTGATCATGCCGATGATGTCTTCGATCTGCTCCGGGTCGACCATGTCGTCAGGCAGGTGGTCGTTGACTTCCGCGTAGGTCAAATAGCCCTGCTCAAGACCTTTGCTGATCAGGATCTTGATGTCGGACTGCGGGGCTGTTTGCCGTTCGTTTGCCATGGATCGGGCTACCATTAAAATGACGCGAAGTGAACCCAGCATTATACCGCGCAGCTGGGCGTTTGGCTTGCGCTGGCGCTGAACACCGCGCCAACCATGGATCGTGGGCTTTGTTTAAGACTGGTCGAGCACGTGTTTCGGGGCAAATTCGCCCAATCTTCAGGGCCGAAGCAGAAAAGTAACAGGCCCGTCATTGACCAAGCTGATCACCATATGGGTACCGAACCGCCCGGTTTCCACCCCCGGTGGGTGAATCCCACGGCATTGTTCGACCAACCTGTTGAACCCGAGTTCCGCCTCGGCCGAGATGGCTGCGGTCGTAAAGCTCGGGCGCATGCCGCTGCGGGTGTCGGCGGCCATTGTGAATTGGCTTACCAGCAGCAAGCCGCCCTGTGTATCTGCGAGAGAGCGATTCATCTTGCCGGCGTCGTCGGCGAACACCCGATACCCCACCAGCCGCTGCGCCATCCGCACGATCTGCGCTTCGCTATCACCGGGCTCCATCGCCACCAGCGCCAGCAGGCCAGGGCCAATCGCGCCGACGACGACATCATCCACGGCCACCTTGGCTTCGGTCACGCGCTGGATCAGGGCAAGCATGCATGCAAGGCTAACCCAAGCAGGCCGCTAGACTGAACGACATGCCCCGCCTCGCCGCCGCCCTGCTGTACGCACTTGCCTGGAGCCTGGCCCGACTGCCGTGGTCGTTGTTGCGCACGCTGGCCGATGCGATTGCCAGTTGGTGGATTCGAGTTGATGCGCGCGAAGCCCGGGTCGCTCGACGCAATCTGGAACTGGCGATGCCCCAACTGGACGCCGCTGCGCGCACGGCGCTGCATGGCGAAATCCTGCGCACCACTGCACGGCAGGCACTGGAGACACTACGACTGTGGACGCGCCCGGCGAGGCGCAACCTGGCCGACATCGTCGAAGTCCACGGCGTCGACCTGTTCGATGCCGCGCTGGCGGACGGACGCGGCTTGATCGTGGCTGCGCCACACATGGGCAACTGGGAACTGCTTAACCAATGGCTGGCGATGAAGACGCCGCTGGCGATCCTGTACCGGCCGCCAGAATCAGTAACGGGTGAAGCCTTCCTGCGCCTTGTCCGTGCGAATGCCGGCGGGCAGGTGGAACAGGTGCGTGCCGAAGCCAGCGGGGTGCGCACGTTGCTGAAACGTCTGCAGAAAGGGGGGGTGATCGGCATCCTGCCTGACCAACAACCCAAGGTGGGCGACGGCGAATTCGCCCCGTTCTTTGGAGTGCAGGCCCTGACCATGACCCTGCTAGGACGCTTGGCGGCACGCAGTGGCGCGCGGGTCTTGGTGGCTTGGTGCGAGCGATTGCCGGGGACGTCTTCGCCGCGTTTTACGCTGCATATCCAGGAAGTCCCAACGGATCTCGCTAGCACCAATGCTCGGGAGTCCGTGGCCACACTCAACGCCATGGTGGAAGCCATCGCCCGACGCGACATGACGCAATACCAATGGACGTACAAGCGTTACACGCTGCGTCCACCTGGTATCGGCGAGGTCAATCCCTATACCGGATTGCCCTGAGCCAGCACGCGCATGTCGCAAACCGCCAAGGGCCGCGAAACTGTCAGCGCGGTGAGCTGCGTAGCACGCCTTCACCGGGCCGCAAGGGAATTTGTTGTGCAGGCAAGGCGCGCCATTGCCCGGCCGGCCAGACCTGGATCCAGCGCGTGCGGAAGCGCTGCTGGATCACGGGTTGCGGACCGGCGAGCGTCCACGCATCCAGCGCATTGACGACTAGCAATTGCCCCGGGTTTTTCGATGCCCATCCCCGTGCATCCGCCTCATCCAATACAAGCATCGGGTCGTGCAATCGACCGGCGAAATGAAACTGCAACTGGTATTCACCGATGAAGGCCACTTGCGAGCCAGCGCGTTGCGCTGCGCTGATGACTTTGGCCGTCGGCGTGAAATCGAACTGGGTCTTGAGCAGGGGCGTGGCAGCCGCATGCAACACCGCCATGCCCAGCAATAGGCCGAACGCATGTGCGGGCAATGATCGCCAACGCAGCAAGCCGATACCCACCAAGAC
>JBDSGA010000189.1:0-3143 GCA_039919235.1 Thermomonas sp.
GGCAAGGTCCTGGCCGGCATGGGCGGCGCGGACGCCACCGATTACGTGATCGCCTACGTGCGCCAGTTGGGTGACAAGCCATCAGCGGCGCCCCGCAATGATTACGCCGCCACCCGCGGCAAGACGCTCTACGAAGGCCTGTGCGTGAGCTGCCATGGCGTGGACGGCAAGGGTAACCAGACGCTGGGCGCGCCCAACCTGACCGATGAAGACTGGTTGTACGGTTCCAGCACCGCATCGCTGCGCGAGACCATCAACAACGGGCGCATCGGTGAAATGCCGCCGCACGGACCGATCATTGGTGAAACCCGTGCTCGCCTGGTTGGCGCCTATGTGTGGTCGCTTTCGCACCCCGCCTCCCCGCAAGCTGCGAAAATCACGCAATGACTGATTTCACCGCGCCCAAGTTCGACCATCCGCCGCGCCCGATGGCGCAGCGGATCGGGGCGATCCTGTGGCCCAGTTTTTTCGCGGCTGGCGTGGCGACGATGGCGTTCTTCGCGTTCGTCGATCCGCTGGTGCTGCGCGACATGACCTTTCCGTCCATGCCGTTGAGCCGTGGCCTCGGTTACAGCATCGGTTTCTTCATGTTCTGGATCGCCACGGCATCGTCAAGCCTGTTCACCTGGATCCTGTTACGCCCGGCAAGCCGTTTCAATCGGCCGTTGCCGCCGGGCTGAAGGCAACGACGTGGCAAACAAGCAGATTCCCCTTGATGTGATCGATACCGGCGGCTCGGCGTACGTCAGCGAGCGCAAGGTCTATCCACGCGATGTCTCCGGCCGGCTCAACCGCTTGCGGGTCGCGGCGGTGTTCTGGCTGCTGGGCATGTACTACGTGTTCCCTTGGCTGAAGTGGGATGGGCACCAAGCGGTGCTCTTCGACCTGCCCGCGCGCAAGTTCCACGTCTTTGCACTGACGTTCTGGCCGCAGGACTTCACCTTCCTGGCGATGCTGCTGATCATCCTGGCGCTGGTGCTGTTCTTCGCCACCGCCCTGCTCGGTCGCGTCTGGTGCGGCTACGCGTGCCCGCAAACGGTGTGGACCGAAGTCTTTTTGTGGATGGAGCGCTGGACCGAAGGCGACCGCTCCAAGCGGATGAAACTCGACGCAGGCCCATGGACCCGCGAAAAAGTATTGCGCAAGGGCAGCAAGCACGTGTTATGGCTGGTATTCGCGCTCTGGACCGGCTTCACCTTCGTCGGATTCTTCACCCCGATCACCAGCCTTGGCGCGCGCCTCTCGCCATTCGACTGGAATGGTTGGGAAGTATTCTGGGTGCTGTTCTACGCACTGGCGACTTGGGGTAACGCCGGCTTTCTGCGCGAGCAGGTCTGCAAATACATGTGTCCGTACGCGCGCTTCCAAGGCGCGATGTTCGACCGCGACACCCTGATCATTGCCTATGACCCGATGCGCGGCGAACCGCGCGGTCCGCGCAAGCGCGGTTTGTCGAGCGTGCTGGAACGGGCGCGTGGCTTGTTGGACATGCAGGCGGCGTACGACTACGTGTTCCGCGCAAGCCGCCATCCCAGCGCCGCCGACAACCGCCTGCAGGCAGCCGGCACGATTGTGCTCGGCGACGCCGGCAGCGAAGCGGCGCCGCTGCCGAAGTTCGCGCCAGAACAGCTCGGCGACTGCATCGACTGCACGATCTGCGTGCAGGTCTGCCCGACCGGCATCGACATCCGCAACGGTCTGCAATACGAATGCATTGCCTGCGGCGCCTGCATCGATGCCTGCGACGACGTCATGGACAAGATGGGCTACCCGCACGGGCTGATCCGCTATTCCACGCAAAACGCGATCGATGGCAAATCGACCAAGGTCATGCGTCCGCGCATCCTGGTCTACAGCGTGCTATTGCTCGCGCTGGTCGGAACATGGGCGTGGGGCGTGGGTACGCGCAGCAACCTGATCGTCGATGTACTGCGCGACCGCAATGCGCTGTATCGGCTGGCCGAGGCCGGACAGGTCGAGAACGGCTACACACTGAAGCTGGTCAACAAGACCAACAATCCACGCGACTACACCATCGAAGTCACGTCGAAGACACCCGGCATCATGTTGCGTGCGCTGTCGCAGCCGATCCATGCCGAGGCCGAGGAAGTATTGTCGCTGCCGCTGATACTCGGTGCGCCCGCATCGATCAAGGGCCGCCAGGACGTGGTGTTCGTGATCCGCAGCACTGACGGGAAGGATCAACAGACCGTGTCCAGCACGTTCTTCGGGCCGCTGTAATGAAACCGCATCGGCATCCTCTGCGCGAACCCATGGTATGGCTGATCATTGCCCTGCCATTGGCTGCGGTGATCTCCAGCATCTGGCTGGTAGTGCTCTCCTACCGCGGCGGCAGCATCGATGCAGTAGCCGACGACGTGCAACGCACTGGCCAGATCCAGACCACTGACCTCGATCCCGATGCGCGTGCCTCGCAACGCAAACTCAGTGCCGTGCTGCAGTCCGAGAACGGCGTGCTGCGCGTGTTTCCCGCCACCGGTGAGTTCCGTCGCGACCAGCCCCTGCACGTGCAGTTGCTGCATCCCAATCTCGAAAAAGCCGACAAGGTGCTGACGCTGGCGCCCGATGACCTCGGTTGGCATGTGGCGTATGCGGCGGACATGACGCACGACTGGAGCATCGTCTTGAGCAATGACGTCGGCGATAACAAAGCCAAGACAGGCGAACCTTGGCGCTTGCGCGGCCGGCTTGCGCGCGGGCAGCACGCGGCACACCTCGGGCCGGCGCTGGACGCACAGTGAACCGACCGGCTGGCGACGCCTGCCACCACTGCGGCGAGCCCCTTCCAAGCACTGTCATCAACGCCACCCTCGATGGGCAGGAACACGCATTCTGCTGTGCCGGTTGTGCCGGCGCGGCGCAGTGGATCGCCGATGCCGGGCTGGGCAATTACTACGACTTGCGCACCGCACCCGGCGCACAAGTCGGCACGGAAGTCGTCGACTTTTCGAGCTGGGATCGCGACGACCTGTTGCAGGACCATGTGCAGATGGTGGCCGGTGGCTGCGAAATCACCGTGCTGTCCGATGGCATGCATTGCGCGGCCTGCGCGTGGCTCGTCGACCGCGCGCTGCGCGGTGAACCCGGCGTGCTTGAAGTCAGCGCGAATGCCGTCACCGGGC
>JBDSGA010000190.1:0-17472 GCA_039919235.1 Thermomonas sp.
TTGCTGAAGAATTGCAGCGATGCCGCCTCGCCGCGGAGCTGGTCGATTGCGTTGTGCAGGTAAGCCAGGTACTGGATCTCCGGGATCGGCAGCATGCCCATGTTGGCGAACCCCTGGGCCATGCCGAGGATCATGGTTTCGTCCAGCAGCGTGTTGAACACGCGGCGGTTGCCGAACGCCTTGTGCAAGCCCTTGGTGACCGTGTAAACGCCGCCCTTCTGGGCCACGTCTTCGCCGAACAGCACCGTCTCCGGGTATTTCGCGAACAAGTCGTGCAAGGCCTGGTTGATCTGGATGGCGAGATGCTTGGGCGCCTGCTTTTCAGGCAATTTCTCCTCGCTACCGAAGGCCTTGATCCGCGACTCCAGGGTCGGAACGCGAGTGGCCTCGGCCAGCACCTTGTCGGGCGTGTACGGCGCCAGCGAGCGCATCACATGCGCCAACGTTTCGATACGCGGGCGGCTGTCGGCATCTTCGGCCGCAGCAAAACACTTGCGACGCATGTCCTCGTACAGCGCCAGAATTTCGTCTTTCGACATCAGGCCGGATTCCAGCGCGATCGCCGCGCTGCGCAACAACGGATCGCCCGCCTCCACCGCGCACAATTCCTCGATGCTGCGCCACTCGATCTCGAAATCAGTGCCGGCGTGGCCCATGATCCGGGTGGTGCGCAGGTGCAGGAACGTCGGTCGGCGCGTGCGGCGGCAATGTTCGACCGCACGTTGCACGTCCGCGTAGCCAGCGGCCAGATCCAACCCGTCGGCGAAAAAATAATCGAGGTCGGGACGGTTGCGGAAGCTCTCGCCGATCCAGCCCGTTGGCGTCTTCACCGAGATGCCGAGGCCGTTGTCTTCGCAGACATACAGCACCGGCGCCGGAAGCTTCTGGTAAGCCGTCCATGACGCCGCGTTGAACGCGGTCTGCGCGGTGGCGTGGTTGGCCGACGCATCGCCGAAGGAACAGATCGCGATGCTGTCATCCGGGATCGCCAGTTGATGGCCAATGCGCCGCGAGGCCTCGATCGCCACCGCGGTACCGAGCGCCTTCGGCAGGTGCGACGCAATCGTCGAGGTCTGCGGCAATACCCACAACGGTTTGCTGCCCCAGACCTTGTGGCGACCGCCACTAGCCGGATCATCCGCGCTGGCGGCGAAGCTCAGCGCCGAATCCATGATCGGATCCATGCCCGGCAGCTTGCGGAAGCGCTCCGCCATGAAGCCACCGCTGCGGTAATGCAGGAATGCCGGGTCGGTATGCCGCGCGGCGCGCGCGACCATCGCATTGCCTTCGTGGCCGCTGGATCCGATTGTGTAAAAGACCTTGTTTTGCACGCGCAACACGCGTGCCATCAAATCGAGGTGGCGTGAGATCAACTGCGATTCGAACAACTCGCGAAAGCCTTGTGCATCCAGCGTGCTGCCGTCCAGGATTGCCTCGACTGCTGTCGGTTTCACATCCGGCGCACCGGCCCACGCTTTCACGAACTCGATGAAGTTGACGTCGCAAATTTCGGCGCGGTTGAGGCCGCGCATGCGGGCAGGAATGGGCGTGGGGACGGTCGCGAACATGGATGTCTCGAGGTTGTGGGAAGGCGACAAGCCGGATGACGTGATCATCCAAGCCTCCGGTTGCGGCGTGCGAACCATTCGTGGCGGGTCTGGCCCCACAGGTCGCAGTCGTGCATATCCAGCGGAGCCGGCAGCTGCGCTTTCCCAAGCAACTGCGAACCAAGCCGACGCGCCACCGCCTGCGATGCCGTGTTTGCCGGCGCGATGCAATGGATGATGTTCTGCCAACCAAGGGTATCGAAGGCCCAGTCGATAGCGGTGGTGCAGGCCTCGGTGGCATAACCCTTGCCCCAGGCATCGGGATGCAACACATAGCCGACTTCCGTACCGGGCCACCCTTCCGGCTGCCATGGGCCTGCTTGGCCCATCCAACGGCCGGTCACCTTGTCGATCAGCGAAAACATCGCAAAACCCTGCACCGTCCACGCGCCCGGCATCTGCAGGAAACGTCGCCAAGCATCACCACGGCTGACACCGCCCCCGATGTGGCTTGCCGCCACGGGGTCGCAGATCAGTTCTGCATAGCGTTCGAAATCCTCGCGCCTTGGCACGCGCAGGATCAAGCGCTCGGTTTCGATCTGGGTGTCGAGAATGCTCACAAGATTGCTCGCGCGATGCTTGCAACAGCCCACGGCTGCGGGCAAACGGTTAAAACGCGTTGATGCCGGTCAGCTCGCGGCCGATCACCAGTTGATGCACGGTTTCCGTGCCTTCGTAGGTGATCACCGATTCCAGGTTCAGCGCATGGCGAATCGCAGCGTGTTCCGTGGTGATACCGGCACCGCCCAACAGGTCGCGGCATTCGCGGGCGATGTCGATCGCCATCCGGCAGTTGTTCCACTTCGCCAGTGAAACCTGCGACGGGTGCATCTTGCCGGCATCTTTCAGGCGTCCCAGCTGCAATGACAGCATCTGCGCCAAGGTGATGCGGCGCGCCATGTCGGCCATCTTGATCTGCGCCGATTGCGTGGCCGCCACCGGGCGATCGAACAGGATGCGTTCCTTGGTGTAGTTCAGTACTTCATCAAGGCATGCAATCGCAGCGCCAATGGGGCCCCATGTAATGCCGTAGCGCGCCTGCGTGAGACAGCCCAGCGGACCTTTCAGGCCTTTCACGTTGGGCAGGCGGTTGGCTTCTGGCACGCGCACGTTGTCGAAGAACAGCGCGCTGGTCACCGATGCGCGCAGGCTCATCTTCTTGTGGATTTCCTGCGCAGTGAAACCGGCGAAATCCTTTTCGACCACGAAGCCCTGGATCCCGTCATCGGTATGTGCCCAGACAATCGCGATGTCGGCCAGATTGCCGCTGGTGATCCACATCTTGGAACCGTTGAGGATCCAGTCGGCACCATCGCGCTTGGCATGGGTCTTCATGCTGGCCGGGTCCGAGCCACCACTCGCTTCGGTCAGGCCGAAGCAGCCGATGACCTTGCCTGCGGCCATGTCCGGCAGCCAGCGCATGCGCTGTTCTTCGCTGCCATAGGCATAAATCGGATACATGCACAGCGAACTTTGCACGCTGACAAAACTACGAATACCGGAATCGCCGCGTTCCAGTTCCTGGCAGATCAGGCCGTAGCTGACGCTGTTGAGTGCGCCGCCACCGTATTGTTCCGGTAGCGATGAGCCCAGCAGCCCAAGCTCTGCGATCTCCGGAACCAGTTCCTTCGGAAAGCGGCCTTGGTCGAAGGCGTCACCGATGATCGGCAACACGCGTTCGTTGGTGAAACGCGCCACCGTGTCCTGCACCGCCCGTTCTTCTTCACTCAGCAGGGAGCGGACGTCATACAGATCGTAGGGATGCAGGGCCATCACAAGCTCGCGGTGCGGGAAAGTTGCCCATTGTATCGGGCTGGCCGGGTGCGGGGCAGACCGTGAAATCGCGTACGCATGCAGGCGGATGGCGCGATATGACGGGACATCCCGACGAAATGCCCACCGCCGGAAGATGCGACTTGAAACGAACGACGGGGCCGGATCGCTCCGGCCCCGTCTGGGCAAATCACGGCCTGGTACGCGCCGGGATTACGCGCCGGAATTAACGGTTGCTGGTGTTGTCCGCGACCGCAGCCACCTTGGTGACGACCTGGCCATCAATCACTGGCAATTGCCAACCCGGACGCTGGTCCATGCGCACGTTATGCGTCTGACCATCAAGACGGTAGCTGACGTCATAGCCGACGATGCGTTCGCCATCACCCAGGGCAATGCGGTTGCCTGGTTTGGTTTCGCTACGCATGCTGCCGGTCGTGCCATCCGGATTCCGGTAGGTGACGTTCCATGCCACGGTGCGTGATGAGGTGGACGAATTGTTCACCGTGCGGCAACGGCGATCGGTGCGATTCACTACCTGCCCGCCGACGTGCCTGCGATCCACTCGATTGCCGATGAAGCCTCCTGCGACAGCGCCACCCAGAGTCGCGGCCTTCTTGCCATTACCGCCACCGACTTGATTTCCCACCAAGCCACCGATCAAGGCACCGGCCACGGTGCCACCCACATTACCGTCGCGTTCGGGCATGCGCTCCTGCACCACCACGTCGTCACATACCTGTTGCGGCGTGGTGGTGGTGTTTGATACCCGGATGGGGTCGGTGCCAATGACCGTGGCATACAGCGCTTCACGCTCGGTGACCGGTTTCACGTCGACAACGTCAGCGTAAGCCACACGACCGGATGCCGGGACAATCCCGTCAACCGCTGCGGGCTGGGTTGCCACTGGATTGAAGAAGCCATCTGCAGGCGTCTGGTCGTGACTGCGATTGTTGATGAACCCTGCAGTGGCGACGCCGCCCACCAGCAATGCGGCAAGTGCAATGGCCAAGGTGTTGTTCTTCATGTCGTGCTCCTCATGTGGACGTAGTCCGCTGATAGGGAGATGACAGCACGTTGAAACTGAATCCCACGGGAGTTCGCTTGAATTGACCCTGCGGCGTTCACCTATGTGCACGGCGAGTGATGCTAGCGTTTGTCCAACGCCACCTTTGAATCCGCCATGGTCAATCCTCTGCTTTCTCCTTTGCTGCGCTTCTTTGGTCGCCTGAGCTATCCGCGCCTGTTTGCAATTACTGCGGGGTTGTTCGTCCTGGATTTGATTACCCCGGATTTCATTCCGTTCATCGACGAAATCCTGCTGGGCTTGGGCACGCTTTTGTTGGCCAACTGGAAGAAGCGCAAGGACCCGGCCGTTTCAGGCACGCCACCGATCGATAGCGGATCCCGCCGCCGCTGACAGTCGGTCGTCTCATGCGACTCATTGATAGCCATAGTCATTTCGATGTCACCGAGTTTGATGGCGACCGCGTCGAGGCGCTTGGCCGCGCACTGGCAGCAGGCATCGATGGTCAGATCGTGCCTGCCATCGATGCGGCCGGCTGGCCCAAGCTCAAGCAGATATGTGCGCAATTCCCCGGCCTGCATCCCGCGTATGGCTTGCATCCGATGTACCTGGCCTCACATCGCGCTGAACATCTCGACGCCCTCCGCGTGTGGATCGAACGCGAACGGCCTGTTGCGGTTGGTGAATGCGGCCTGGACTACTTCCTCGAAGGACTTGATCGCAATGCGCAGCAACACTGCTTCGACGCGCAATTACAGCTCGCGCGCGAGTTCGACCTCCCCGTCATCGTCCATGCACGGCGCGCGGTGGATGCAGTGATACAGTCGATCAAGCGCAGCGGCGGTCTGCGCGGTGTCATCCACAGCTTCCCTGGCAGCGTGGAACAAGCGGCTCAGCTGCACACGCTAGGCTTCCTGGTCGGCATCGGCGGGCCGGTGACCTATGAGCGCGCCAAGCGTTTGCGTAGGGTCGTCGCCAAACTCCCGATCGAAATGTTGTTGCTGGAAACCGACAGTCCTGACCAGCCCGATGCGGGTCATCGCGGCCAGCGAAATGAGCCTGCGCGACTACCGATCATCTTGGAGACGGTCGCTGCCTTGCGTGGCATGGAGGCCGATGACCTCGCAGCAGCAACGACCGGCAATGCTGAGAGGCTATTCGGCCTACCAGCGAGACTGCATCACTTGTAGAGCAACTTATAGCGCAGCGCCCAGCGTATGTGCGGTCATTGAGCATGAACCGTACGGGTATCCATCGACAAGGACATACGTGGCTTCGGCTTCAACAGCATCTCCAGTGCCTTGCCCACCGCGGCGAAGGCGAATGCGCCGGTGACATGGGTGGCCGCACCCAGGCCTGCGCCGCAGTCCAGTTTGAGCGCGGCATCTTTGTCCAGTTTTGGGCGGGTGCCGCAGACAGTGCCATCGGCTTGCGGGTAACGCACGTTTTCCAGCGAATAGATCGCGGGCACGCCGAAGTATCGGTCGTGGTTCCTGGGAAAATTGAATTCACCTCGCAACTTGCGACGGATGAGGGACAGCATCGCGTCGTGCTCGCTGCGCGAGAGGTCGCGCACGCGGATTTGGGTGACGTCGCTGCGGCCGCCAGCAGAACCAACCGTAATCAGGGGCTGCTTGCGCCGGCGACAAAAAGCAATCGCCTCGACCTTGCTGCGGAAACTGTCGCAGGCATCCAGTACCAAATCGAACCCGCCGCCGAGGACATCCTCCATGTTTGTCGAGGTCAGGAACCGCGCCTGCAGGTCCAGCGTGATGGCGGGGTTGATGGCGCGGCAGCGTTCTCCCATCGCGTCCACCTTGGCGCGGCCGTAGTTGCCTTCCAATGCGGGCAACTGGCGATTGGTGTTGGACACACACAGGTCGTCGGCGTCGACCAAGGTCAGTGTGCCGATACCGCTGCGTGCCAGCGCTTCCGCTGCCCACGCACCCACGCCGCCAATGCCGATGACCGCGACGTGGCAAGCCGCAAACCGCGCCAAAGTGCCTTCGCCATACAGGCGTTCAACGCCGCTGAAACGATCGATCCAGGTGCTGTCCATCAGGCGATTTTACGGTGGATTGCGGCAGCAGCGTGGCATGCTATCGTGCCGTTTACCTGCATTTTCCATTGATCCCGGAGCCGCCATGTCCTCGCCAGATCCCAACCGTCGCCCCTCCAAAGCGGGTCGTTATCTGTTCCTCCTGATACTGGGCCTGGCAGTTGGCGCCATCGCCACCGTCATGCTGTTGCGTACCCTCGACGCCCGCAAGGATCATTTCCCGGAAGCGCTGATGGAGGTACAGGGTTGGCACATGGGTCAGCTCAAGGCCGATATGGAACAGAACCGCTGCAATGCAACCGATATCCTGCCGCACCTGCAGGCGCTGCGGATGACCGCCACCGACATCGATGCCGCATTCCCCGACCTGCGCGAAGACAAGCGTTTCGGCGTGGCGAGTTCGGCCATGCGCGCGACCATGGACAAGATCATTTCCAGCCCGCCATTGACCTGTGAGGGCGTAGGTGCAGCGATCAAGGAGATCGGCGAGTCTTGCAAGGGTTGTCATCAGGATTTCAAGAACTGACTCGCATACTTACGCGCAAGTAGTTCTGAAACGGCCCGCATCGCGGGCCGTTCCCTTTTATGCCCCGTGGACATCGGTGAATCCGGCTTAACGAGTGATTCCTTGTTTTTAGTATTTTCCACTTGCTGTTCATGTTCGATGGCTTAGGGTTCCATCCAGTCGCTGGCCCCCAGCCTCGACCCTTCCCTTCCAGGCTTGGAGCCACCCCATGAATATCCGCGCCAATCCGCTTCAGCTCTTGGGTACCGCCGCGCTCGCGATCGGTCTTTCGTTCGCGTCCGGTTGCGCAAGCACCAGCCCCGGCTATTCCTCTGCCGGCAACTACAACTCCGGTAATGGAAATTATGGCAACTGCTTTGACTGTGGCGTGGTGACCAATATCGAGGGCGGTGGCGGTGCCAATGGCAAGACCGGTGCTGTGATCGGCGGCATCATCGGTGCGGTTGCGGGCCATGAAGTCTCGGCGCATACGGGCGGTAGCACCGGCAACCAGAACCTGTCGACTGTGGCGGGCGCAGCCGCTGGTGCAGTGGCAGGCAATGCGATCGCCAAGAACCGCATCAACACTGGGTACACCGTCCATGTGCGGATGAATGACGGACGCATGACGTCGGTCAGCCAGTCCGACCTGCAGGGCGTTCGCGAAGGTTCGCGCGTGCGCATCAGCAATGGGCGTGCCTACTTGCAGTAAGCACATCGCGTTCACGGATTGACCAGACGGCCCGCATTGCGGGCCGTCTTTTTTGCGCGGCATTCGACGCCACATAATTGGCCCAAAATGGGGCTTGGCACCCACTTCTTTGACTGACGAGCTCGCATGGAACTCACTGCACTGTATTACCTGATCGCCGCTGTCTTGATCCTGGTCGGACTGATGGGCACCGCCCTGCCCGCCCTCCCCGGCTTGCCATTGGTGTTCGCCGGCATGCTGCTCGCAGCTTGGGCAGGTGGTTTTGAGCAGGTTGGCGTGCCGATGCTGGTGTTGCTTGGTGTACTTACAGTGGTGTCACTAGCGGTGGATTTTTGGGCCACGGCACTGGGCGCCAAACGGGTCGGCGCCAGCCGCAAGGCCATCTGGGGCGCGATGTTGGGAACCTTCGCCGGCCTGTTCTTCGGGCCGTTGGGCTTGCTGCTGGGCCCCTTTGCAGGCGCGCTTGGCGGCGAGCTGCTGCATCGACGCAGCATGGGCACTACCGATCTTGGCGATGCCGCGAAAATCGGATTCGGGACGTGGCTGGGTATCCTGCTCGGGGTCGTCTTGAAGCTAGGGCTTGGGTTTGCCATGCTCGGCCTGTTCGCCCTGGCCTGGTGGCTCTGAGGTCACGCGCCAGTCGGCGAATAATGGCGCTTTTCACGCCATCCTGAACGCGCATCCGCCACGCTACTTACGGATGATTTGCGCGTTTACTCAGAAGTTCACGCAGATTCGAACCGGATAAGAATTAGATGCCCACACGATGGAGTCGCAAACGCATGACTTGGACCATTGTCATTACCGTTGTGTTGACGTTGCTGGCAGCAGCACTGGCGATGAATTTCAAGACATCGGAGAAGACTCTCGAACGCAAGATCGAGCATCGCTATCCGGTCGCAGATCCCCAATTCAAGCGCGAAATGGGCGTCCTGTTGGGCCCAGGCATTGTTCCCGGCAACAAGGTGACTGACCTGGAGAATGGCGAGGAGATCTTCCCCGCCATGCTGGAGGCGATCCGTGCGGCGCGCACCACTATTACCCTTGAGACCTATATCTATTGGTCGGGCGATATCGGCCGGCGCATGGCCGATGCACTCGAAGAGCGTGCGCGTGCAGGAGTCAAGGTCAAGCTGATGGTCGACTGGGCCGGCAGCATCAAGATGGATGATGCACTGCTGGACGAGATGAAAGCGGCCGGCATCGATGTCCAGCAGTACCGGCCACTCAAGTGGTACAACATCGGCCGCCTCAACAATCGTACCCATCGCAAGCTATTGGTGGTGGACGGCCGCATCGGCTTCACGGGCGGCGTCGGCATCGCCGATCAGTGGGAAGGCCATGCCCAGGATCCGGATCACTGGCGCGACCTGCACTTCCGTGTCGAAGGACCAGTGGTGGCGCAGTTCCAAGCGGCCTTCAACGACAACTGGATCAAGACCACCGGTGAAGTGCTCAACGGCCCGGACTACTTCGCGCCGCTGGACGCTGTCGGAGACATGGATGCGCACATGTTCGTGGCGTCGCCGGCTGGCGGCAGCGAAAGCATGCACCTGATGTACCTGATGTCGATCGCCGCCGCGGCGCACACGATCGACCTGGAAGCCGCCTACTTCGTCCCTGACGACTTGATCATCAAGGCGCTGGTGGCCGCGCGCCACCGCGGCGTTCGTGTGCGCGTGATCGTGCCGGGCAAGCACATTGATTCCGAAACCGTGCGCCTGGCATCCAAGGCGTCCTGGGGAGAGCTGTTGCTCGCCGGCGTCACCATCCACGAATACCAGCCGACGATGATGCACAACAAACTGCTGA
This sequence comes from Thermomonas sp., assembly GCA_039919235.1. GTDB lineage: Bacteria > Pseudomonadota > Gammaproteobacteria > Xanthomonadales > Xanthomonadaceae > Thermomonas. Next base: position 9,496 of record JBDSGA010000190.1, read on the forward strand.
TCGTGGATGGCCTGTTGACCTCGGTGGGATCCACCAATTTCGACGTACGCTCATTCCAGCTCAATGACGAAGCGAGCCTCAATGTCTACGACGCAGGGTTCGCCGCGCGCATGACTGAAGTCTTCAACGAAGACCTCAAGCCGACCAAGGCGTATGACTACGCGACATGGAAGCAGCGTCCACTCAAGGAAAAGCTTGTGGAAAAATTCGTCCTGCCGATCAAATCACAACTTTGAGCCACGCGTCGACGTTTTCGCTGCTGTTGGCTGCCCTGCCCGCGGATGACCTGACGGCTCGTTTCGGCGCTGCGTGGCTGAAGGTTCAAGCAAAACTGCTCGCCTTGGCCGCCAGCGCACCGTTGCTGTTGGTGGCGCTGATCATCGTGCTCGCATCGATCTGGATTGGTGGCCTGCTGAGCCGCCATCTGCATGTATTGACTCGACTAAGTGAGCGCAATCCCTACATCGACGGCTTGCTGCGCGGCCTCGTCAAGGGACTGACCGTGATGGCAGGTGTGCTGGTTGCGCTCGACCTGCTGGGCGCCTCTTCGCTGGTCGGCGCTGTGCTGGGATCGGCCGGCGTGATTGGACTCGTGCTGGGTTTCGCATTCAAGGATATTGCCGAAAACTACGTGGCAGGGGTGTTACTCAGCCTGCGCAATCCGTTCTCGCCTGGCGACACCGTGCGTGTGGACGGGCATGAGGGCAAGGTCGTCGCGTTGACCTCACGCGCCACCGTTCTAATGACGGTGGATGGCAACCATCTCCTGCTGCCCAATGCACTGGTGTTCAAGTCGGTGCTGCTCAACTTCACCCGGAATCCGAAGCGACGCTTTGAATTCGCGCTTGATATCCGAGCGAAGGCGTCCCTGCACGGCGCCTTGGATGCAGGGATCTCGGCGCTTAAATGCATGCCCGCCGTATTGGCGGAGCCACCCCCGGCTGGGCTGATCCTCGAACTGCCAACCGTCGGCGCCCGCCTGCAATTTTTCGGCTGGATCGACCAGACCCGCAATGACCTGGCCAAGTCGCGTAGCGAGGCGCTGCGCCAAGTGTCCAAGGCGCTGGATGCCGCAGGCATGTCGGCGACCGAGCAAGTCATGCGCGTGAAGCTGGAACGTGGCGGCGAGGCGCTTGGTACAAAGACCCAAGAGCTGGAACCTGCACGCGACACCTCGGTGGATCACACGCTGGATGCGCAGCTTGGACAGGCCCGCCGTGAAGAACAACCCAGTGACATGCTCAGTCAGGCATCGGTGAAACACATTCAGTCACCGTAGAGAAGCCAGTGGCGGGCCTCGGCTTCAAGGCTGAAGACCCGGAGCTTGATGCCACGTTCCATGCACAGGATTTCACCGAACTCGGCGCCCTCGATATCCTCGCGCAGCTCGACGAACGCCACCCGCGATGCAGATAGGCTGAGTTTGGAAATAGAGTCCACCACCATTTCCATTTCGAATCCGGCTGGATCGAGCGTCGAGCGCAGGTCCTCCACCACCAGCAACCGCTGCGCGCCGGTGGTTTCGCATTCGGTGGCCAGCATCCGCCACATCGCGAGTGAGACGTCCAGCGAATCGGTGCCGTCGAACACGTAACCACGCAGGTAATCGGGATGTTGGTCGTAACAGATGCGGAAGCCCGGACCCGGCACCACCCATGTGTTGCTCATGCGAGCACCAGCGGGATGGAGCCAACCGAATCAGCAATCCTGGTCTTCCACTCACGTGGGCCGGTTTCGTGCACTGACGTGCCCAGCGAATCCACGGCAACAGTCACCGGCATGTCCTGCACGGTGAATTCATAGATGGCTTCCATGCCAAGATCGGCAAACCCCACGACCTTCGCCGCCTTGATCGCCTTCGAGACCAGGTAGGCCGCGCCGCCCACCGCCATCAGGTAGGCGGAGCCATGCCTGCGGATCGCATCAATCGCGACCGGGCCGCGCTCGGCTTTGCCAACCATGCCCAGCAAGCCCGTCTGTTCAAGCACCTGCTCGGTGAACTTGTCCATCCGCGTTGCGGTGGTCGGACCGGCGGGACCCACGACTTCGTCGCGCACCGGATCGACGGGACCGACGTAGTAGATGAAACGCCCACGCAGATCGACCGGCAGCGGCTCGCCTTTGTCCAGCATGCCGACGATCCGCTTGTGCGCGGCATCGCGGCCGGTCAGCAGCTTGCCGTTGAGCAGCAAGGTCTCGCCCGGCTTCCACGTGGCGAGATCTTCTCTCGTGAGCGTATCCAGATCGACGCGGCGGCCCTTGGATGCGTCGTAGGTGAGCTTCGGCCAGTCCTCAAGCGACGGCGGGGCCAACATCACTGGACCACTGCCATCGAGAGTGAAATGTGCATGCCGGGTCGCCGCGCAGTTGGGAATCATCGCCACCGGCAGGTTGGCGGCATGGGTCGGATAATCCTTGACCTTGACGTCGAGCACCGTGGTCAGCCCGCCCAGTCCCTGCGCACCGATGCCCAGTGCATTCACTTTGTAAAACAACTCCAGGCGCAATTCTTCGGCGCGGTTCGACGCGCCTCGCGCTTGCAGGTCAGTGATGTCGATGGCCTCCATCAGCGATTCCTTGGCCAACAGCATCGCCTTTTCCGCGGTGCCGCCAATACCAATGCCGAGCATGCCCGGCGGGCACCAGCCAGCGCCCATCGTTGGCACCGTCTTCAGTACCCAGTCGACGATGGAATCCGACGGATTGAGCATTGCGAATTTCGACTTGGCTTCGCTGCCGCCACCCTTGGCGGCCACGATCACCTCGATGGTGTTGCCCGGTACCACCTTGACGTTCACCACGCCCGGGGTGTTGTCCTTGGTGTTGATGCGCTTGCCTGCCGGATCCGCCAATACGCTGGCACGCAGCTTATTGTCCGGATGGTTATAGGCGCGGCGCACGCCTTCATGGACCATATCTTCCACGCCCATCGTCGCGTCGTCCCAGCGGATGCCCATGCCGATTTCCAGGAACACGGTCACGATCCCGGTGTCCTGGCAGATCGGCCGATGGCCTTCGGCACACATCCGCGAATTGATCAGGATTTGCGCGATCGCATCCTTTGCCGCCGGCGACTGCTCGCGCTCGTAGGCCGCCGCAAGGCTGCGGATGTAATCGACCGGATGGTAGTAGCTGATGTACTGGAGTGCGTCGGCGACCGACTGGATCAGATCTTCTTGCTTGATGGCGGTCACGGAGTGGACTGGCTAGACTCGGGGAGCCCAATAATAACGCCATGGTCTTTTCAGCAGACCTCCCTTGGCGCAGGATGGGGGCTCGACCAATCAGTTCGACCAAACTTCAGGGGAAGGGCTCATGAGCAGCAACGATGCATCCACGCGATTTGATGGCTTTGGCGGCGCTCTGGCCGACATTCGTTTGCTGCTGACCGACCTGCTGGGCATGGGCAAACCCGATCCGGAAAAGCAGATGGTGATCGAAGTGTTCTTCGGCCTGATGGGTTACCTGGCCAAGGCGGACCGGCTGGTGAGCAGTCATGAATCCAATCTCGCCAATGCACTCATGGACGAAATCAACCTCTCGCTGGCCGCCCGGCGCATCGCGATGGCGTCATTTGATCGCGGCATGCGCAAGGACATCCACGTCGATGCCGAATTGCTGCGCTTCACCGACGTGCACAAGGCCGGCTCGACGGAAGCCCAGCGCCTGCACGAGGTGCTGGTACGCCTTATCACATCCGATGGGCGATTGAACCCGGGCGAGTACGAGTTGATGGAGCAGGTCGGCAAGGACCTAGGCATCCCGGTTGCAGCCTTGGATGCCAAGTTGGCGGAATACACGCTCAAGCGCTGAACGCACGCACTGTCCGTGCCGCCTAGGCCGCACGGACATGAATCGGCCAGCCCTCCATGTTCCGCCCACTGCACGCATCGGCGCAATGGAGATGCTGCCGTTCACCCCCAATCGCGCACGCTAATCGCTCACAATCGGGTGGATGCCACCACCCCTTCCCGCCAATCAAATGAACATGCGCCAGCGCTTCAGCGCGATGCGCAATATCGCGCCGTTCATGCGCGAGATCTGGGCCACCAGCAAGGGCATGACGCTCGCATCGATCAGCATTCGCCTGATCCGGGCGTTCCTGCCGATCGCCACGCTCTACGTCGGCAAACTCATCATTGATGAAGCGGTGCGCCTGCTTGGACTGGGCGTTGCACATGAACTCAGTGATGCGTGGCAGTCGGGGCAACTCAACCATCTGTTGGTCTTGCTGGCAGCAGAATTCGGCTTGGCGATAGGCGCCGACCTATTGGGGCGCTTGGTCGGGTATGTCGACACCCTGCTGTCGGAGCTGTTCACCAATGCCACCAGCATCCGCCTGATGGAGCACGCGGCGACGCTGGACCTCGAAGACTTCGAGGACGCCGACCTGCAAGACAAGCTGGATCGCGCGCGACGCCAGACGATGGGCCGGATGAACCTGCTCAGCCAGTTGTTCGGGCAGGCGCAGGACATGATCACCGTGATCAGTTTTGCGGTTGGGCTCCTGGCTTACGCGCCATGGTTGATGCTGTTGCTGGCCGTGGCGCTGATCCCTGCGTTCGTTGGCGAATCGCATTTCAACGCGTTGAACTACGCGCTCAATTTCCAATGGACACCGGAGCGGCGCCAGCTCGAATACCTGCGGCAGATGGGTGCCAGCGTGGAAACGGCGAAAGAGGTCAAGATCTTCAACCTCAATCGCTATTTTATCGAGCGCTTCCGCTACCTGTCCGACAAGTTCTACGCGGGCAACCGCTTGCTGGCACGCAAGCGTGCGCTGTGGGGCACCCTGCTGGCCGCACTGGGGACGTTGGGCTACTACATCGCCTACGCCTACATCGCGTGGCGCACGGTACGTGGCGATTTCAGCATTGGTGACCTGACCTTCCTGGCGGGCAGCTTCCGCCGCTTGCGTCAGCTGCTAGAAAGCTTGTTGAGCGGCTTTTCGCAAGTCGCCAGCCAGGCGCTCTACCTCGATGACCTGTATTCGTTTTTCGAGATCAAAGCGGAAATCCGCAGTGAGCCGCATGCGCTGCCGATACCTGCACCGATCCGAAGTGGGTTCGTCTTCGACAACGTCGGCTTCCGCTACGAAGGCGCGGAGCGCTGGGCACTGCGAGGCTTGAGTTTCGAATTGCATGCCGGCGAAGTGCTGGCATTGGTCGGCGAAAACGGCGCGGGCAAGACCACCTTGGTGAAATTGCTGGCCCGTCTTTACGACCCGGATGAAGGCCGCATCCTGCTGGATGGCCGTGACCTCAAGGATTACGACCTCGACGACTTGCGCGCCAACATCGGGGTGATTTTCCAGGACTTCGTCCGCTATCACTTGACCGCTGCGGAGAATATCGGCGTCGGCCAAATCGATGCGATGGAAGACCGGTTGCGTATCGAATTGGCTGCGCGCCGCGGCATGGCTGACGAGGTCATCGACGGCTTGCCCAAGGGCTTTGACCAGATCATTGGCCGCCGCTTCAAGGACGGCGTTGACTTGTCGGGTGGCCAGTGGCAGAAGATCGCGATTGCGCGCGCGTACATGCGCGATGCACAGGTGATGATCCTTGACGAGCCCACCGCAGCGTTGGATGCTCGCAGCGAATTCGAAGTGTTCGAGCGCTTCAAGGAATTGTCTGATAACAAGACCGCTGTACTGATCTCGCACCGCTTTTCCAGCGTGCGCATGGCGGATCGCATCCTGGTGCTGGCCGATGGCAAGGTGGAGGCCAGTGGGACCCACGCGCAACTCATGTCGCAAGGCGGTCGCTACGCCGAACTCTTCGAATTGCAGGCAGCGGGCTACCGCTGAAGGAGCTGGGACGATGCGCTTGATGCCTGTTCTGATGATGTATGTGGGCAGTTTGCTTGCGTTGAATGCGTGCGCACAGCCAACGTCGCCAGTGGTAAACACATCGAAAAACGTGCCGGTTCAAACCGCGTCCGTCGCTAGCAACCTTCAAGTGATCGCCTCCGGCCTGGAGCATCCATGGTCGTTGGCATTGCTGCCCGATGGCGGATTCCTGGTCACCGAGCGTCCGGGCCGTTTGCGCCGGATCGATGTGGACGGCACAGTGCGCCCTGCCCTTCGCGGCACACCGGACGTTTACGCGGAAGGCCAAGGCGGCTTGCTGGATGTCGTGCTGGATCCAGATTTTGCAACCAACCAGCGTATCTGGCTGAGCTTCGCCGAACCCGGTGACGGCGGCACGGCCGGTACCGCGGTGGCTACGGCAACGCTTGGCGTCGACGCATTGACCGATCTGCACGTGATCTATCGGCAACTTCCCAAACTAGAAGGCCCCAACCACTTCGGCTCGCGCATCGCGTTCGATGGCAAGAGCCATGTCTTCATCAGCCAGGGCGAGCGCAACCAGAAAGAACTTGCGCAGGATCTCGAGGTGCTGCAAGGCAAGCTGATCCGGCTGAACCTCGATGGCACCCAGCCGGACGACAACCCGTTCGCGACGGGACCCGGCGTGCGCAAGGCACTCTGGAGTTACGGTCATCGCAACATGCAATCATTGGCGATCGATCCGCGCACAGGCACCCTGTGGGAAGGCGAACACGGCCCGCGCGGCGGCGACGAGATCAATCTGCCACAGGCTGGCAAGAACTACGGCTGGCCCATCATCAGCAATGGCATGGACTATTCGACCAATCGGCCGTATGCGGAGACTATTGGGACGTCGAAGCCGGGCATGGAGTCGCCCTATCACGTGTGGCAAAAATCACCCGGCATCAGTGGCATGGCGTTCCTGGTCGGCCATCCCGGCAACGCCTGGAACAACAGCCTGTTCCTTGGCGCGCTGGCCGACCGCAACCTGATTCGCCTGCAACTGGACGGCGACCGTATCGTTGGCGAAGAACGGCTACTGGTCGATCTTGGTAAACGCATTCGCGATGTCCGCGTGGGCCCGAAGGGCGATGTCTACGTGCTGACCGATGAAGCCAACGGCCAGCTAGTTCGGTTGCAGGCGCCGACTGCCGTAAAATGAGCGGCTGACCCCCACAGCAACACCTCGACGCATGGCCTCCCCCTTCGGCACCGAGACGGTGCTCGACGTCCGTCATTGGACGGACGCGTACTTCAGCTTCACCACCACCCGCGACGACGGCTTCCGTTTCGACAACGGCCAGTTCGTCATGATCGGGCTGGAGGTCGAGCAGCGCGACGGCACGCGCAAGCCACTGATGCGCGCGTACTCCATCGCCAGCGCCAACTGGGAGGAACAGCTCGAGTTCTTCAGTATCAAGGTAGCCGAGGGGCCGTTGACCTCGCGCCTGCAACATATCCAACCGGGCGATTCAATCCTGATCGGCCGCAAGCCGACCGGCACCTTGCTGATCTCGGACCTGCATCCGGGCCGCAACTTGTACCTGCTAGGCACCGGCACCGGGCTGGCACCGTGGCTGGGCGTGATCAAGGACCCGGAAACCTATGAGCGCTTCGACAACGTGATCTTGTGCCATGGCGTGCGCGGCGCCGACGATCTTGCCTACCGGGATTACATCGAGCGCGAGTTGCCCCAGCACGAATTCCTGGGCGATGCGATCCGCGACAAATTGCACTACTACCCAGCGGTCTCACGCGAGGACTTCGTCTATGCAGGTCGCAACCATCGTGGCCGCATCACCGAACAGCTTGAAGGCGGACATATCGCCGACGTGCTGGGCTTGCCTGCGTTGGACGCAGCGCATGACCGCGCCATGATTTGCGGCAGCCCGCAGATGCTGGCCGACTTGCGCGCCATCCTGGATGCACGCGGCTTCAACGCGGCGCCACGAATCGGCACCCCCGGCGAATACGTGTTCGAACGCGCCTTCGTCGAAAAATAAGCTTCTCGAAGATCAGGCCGCTGGCCGCAGCGCATCGCGATAACGGCGGCTACAGGGGATCAGGCTGCCGTCACGCATGACGATGCGGGCATCACCGGTGTCCAGCGGCTGGATCTCGGCCACGCAGTCCAGGTTGACGAT
>JBDSGA010000191.1:0-2873 GCA_039919235.1 Thermomonas sp.
GGCGAACGTCGGCGGCGAGGCCCGCGGCATGGGCAGCATCCCGAAGCGCATGGCACAGCGCATGTGGGCCAAGCGGCAGGTGCTCCGCGTCGAAGGCGGGCGCGCCGGCAAGCACGCCATAGCGATAACCCATCAATTGCAAGGCGAGGCTGTTGCGGGAGTCTGCGCGCAAGGCGATGTTGGCAAGCACGCCACCTTCGTTGGTTTCCGAGTCGTCGACCAAGCTCAAGACTTCGGTCGGGGCAACCACGTCCTCCAGCCGGCGCGGGCCTCGGGATGCGCTGAGGTTCGCCAAGCCGGCCTCAAGCTCCTGCAGGAAACATGCCGTCAATCCGGCTTCCGCGGCGCGCAACAGGCGCATGGAATCGAACGCCACCACCTTCAGCGTGGACAAGTGGGAATGCTCGCGTTGGCGCCCCAAGTGCAGCTCGGTTTCCATCAACACGTCCGGCAATGTGCGGGCGAGGTCGGAGAACGCCGTCTTCATCTGGTTTTCCAGCGCACGCCTGACGCGCGGCGTCAGTATCGCGGTGGCCATTGTCCGCGAAGCAGTTGTATGGTGATCTGTGCCGGCTGCAACCATCGACGTCCCCTAACGCGTTGGCGAATCTTCCCATGGTATGCGGGTGGAGTCGCGACCTCACTGTACCAACCTCAAGTGAGGAACAAGCCAATCACGTCATTGGCGAAACGGCGGCCGAGTTCGGTAGGGCGCAGCCATTCATCGTCTGCTTCCAGAAAGCCACGTGCGCGTGCCAATGCCAGGGTAGGTGCGATCACATTTCGTTGCAGCCCGGTGCGGGCTTCAAACATGGCGAGCGACACGCAATCGTTAAGACGCAACGCATTCAACATGAAGTCGAAGGGTAGACGGCGATCATCGAGGAATTCGTCACCACCTATCACCGCCGGTGTTCCGGCGCTCGCCAGGTAACGACCCGGGCTTTTGACTTTCCAGCGACGCAGCACTTGCTGGCTGGCGCCCAAGGTCAGCTTGCCGTGTGCGCCTGCACCGATGCCCAGGTAGTCGCCGAACCGCCAGTAATTCAAGTTGTGCGCGCACTGTCGGCCGGGTTTGGCGTAAGCGCTGGTTTCGTACTGCGCATAGCCCGCTTCCGCCAGCAGTACCTGGCACTGTTCCTGCATGTCCCAAGCGCCATCTTCGTCCGGGATGCCGCTTGGCGGCCGCGCGGCGAACACGGTGTTCGGCTCCAGGGTCAACTGGTAATGACTGACATGCGTAGGCACCAGTGCGATGCCGCGTTCGACATCCTCAAGCGCCATTGGCAAGGTCTGGCCCGGCAATGCGTACATCAGGTCGATGTTGAAGTTGTCGAAGCCGGCATCCTGCGCGGCCTTGATCGCGCGCTCGGCGTCGCCGCTCGAATGGATGCGGCCCAAGCGTTGCAGGCAGCCATCATCGAAACTCTGCACGCCGAAACTGAGGCGATTCACGCCGGCGGCGCGATAACCTGCGAATGGCCCGTGTTCGACCGTGCCGGGGTTTGTTTCCAGGGTGATCTCGGCATTCGGCGCGAAGCGCAGGCGACTACTGGCCAGTTGCAGGAAGCGATCGATGGCTTCGGGTGGAAACAAGGATGGCGTGCCACCGCCGAAGAACACGGTCTGCACTGTACGCCCCCATACCAGCGGCAAGTCGTGGTCGAGGTCGGCGATCAGCGCATCCACGTAGGCGTCGAACGGCAGCGCGCCACGGCCACCTTCTCCCTTGTACTCATGCGAGTTGAAGTCGCAATACGGGCACTTGCGCACGCACCAGGGCAGGTGCACGTACAGCGAAAGCGGCGGGGTTGTCAGCATTTAGAGTGATGCGTTGAGCAATGCGCGAAGTCGCGCCAGTGCCAGTCCGCGATGACTGTCGCGGTTCTTGGTCGGCGCATCGAGTTCGGAAGCACTACACCCATGCGCGGGCGAAAAGAACACCGGGTCGTAGCCGAAGCCATGAGCGCCGCGTCGTGCGTCCAGGATGCGACCTTCCCAAACACCTTCGGCGATCAGTGGGCGCGGATCATTCGCATGGCGCACGAGTGCCAGCACGCAGACGAAGCGTGCCGTGCGCTGGGTCTCATCGATGCGTTCCAACTCGCTCAGGAGCCTGTCGATATTGGCCTCGGCATCGCCGTGGTGACCGGCATAGCGCGCCGAATACAGACCCGGCGCGCCGTCCAGTGCATCCACGCAAAGCCCGGAGTCGTCGCCCAATGCAGGAAGTCCAGTCGCGCACGCCGCATGGCGTGCCTTGAGGATCGCGTTTTCGACGAAGCTGAGCCCGGTTTCATCGGCGTCGGTGACACCGAATTCCGATTGCGCGTGCAGTTCGTATCCATAACCAAGCAAGCCGCCCAATTCGACCAACTTGCCGGCGTTGCTGCTGGCAAGCACCAGCTTCATACGCGCGCGAGCGCCGCCTGTTGTGCGGCGAACAACTGCTTGCATCCGGTTTCGGCGAGCGCGAGGAGTGCGTCCAGTTCGTCGCGGCGGAACGCATGGCCCTCGGCGGTGCCCTGCAGTTCGATGAAGCCGCCACCGTCATTCATGACCACGTTCATGTCGGTATCGCAATCGCTGTCTTCGGCGTAGTCGAGGTCGAGCACTGGCGTGCCGCGATACACGCCGACCGAGATCGCGGCGATCGCGCCGACGATTGGATTCTTGCTGATGTCCTTGCGCGCTTGCAGCCAACGCACCGCGTCGACCAGCGCGACATAAGCGCCGGTAATCGCGGCCGTGCGCGTGCCGCCGTCGGCCTGCAGTACGTCGCAATCCAGGGTGATCGTGCGTTCACCCAAGGCCTTGCGGTCCACGCATGCGCGCAAGGAGCGACCGATCAGCCGCTGGATTTCCAGCGTGCG
>JBDSGA010000192.1:0-3125 GCA_039919235.1 Thermomonas sp.
GTGCCGCAGACCCATCGGATCCGGAAGCGCAGGCGTTGCGTTGGGAGCTGGAGGAGCTTCGCGTGCAGCTATTCGCGCAGGAGCTTGGCAGCAAGGCCGGGGTTTCGCCCAAGCGACTGGCAGCGCGTTTGACGCATCTGCGTTCAGCTTGATGCTGGCCGCGTCATGACACCCTCGCTAATGTAATGCGATGCAAGCCGTCCACGCCGTACTTCGCAAATCCGCCACCTTCGAAGCCGCCTTGGCCCGGTTGCCAGCGGGTGCGTTGACCAACGACGTGATCGTGGCTTGGCACGATGCCATCGATGTCGGCGCTCAACTACGCGATCCACCCGAAGTGCTGGCCGACACACTGGGGATCCTGACGACGCTGAATGCCGATCCCGATGTCATGGCCGCCACCCTGCTGGACGTGATCATTGATGTCGATGACGCGATCAAGGCGGCTGGCATCGACCTGCCGGAGCGCCTGCGCGTCTTGCTGGAGGGCCAACGTGCCGCCAGCCGAGTCTGGCAGTTGCATCGTCGCCATGGTGTGGGCCGCAATCCGGAAGGCATGCGCCGCTTGTTATTGGCATTGGTGCGCGACTTGCGGGTGGTGCCGATCGTGCTGGCGCGGCAGTTGTCGCGGATGCGCGCAGCCTGGCGGCTACCGCTCGATGATCGCCAGGCGCTTGCGCAACTGACCCGCGATATCCATGCGCCGCTGGCCAACCGGCTGGGCATCTGGCAGCTCAAGTGGGAGCTGGAGGACCTCGCGTTCCGCGAACTTGAAACCGACACTTACGTTCGTATCGCACGCCAGTTGGATGACAGCCGCAGCGGGCGCGAGCGTTACATCCAGCAGGCACTGGTGCAGTTGCGCGCAGCGTTGGCCGAACACGGCATCGACGGCGATGTGGCCGGACGACCAAAGCACATCTACAGCATCTGGCGAAAGATGCGAAAGAAGGACGTGCCGTTTGGCGAGCTCTATGACCTGCGCGCGCTGCGCGTGCAGGTGGACGACGTGGCCGCCTGCTATGCCGCGCTGGGCATCGTGCATGCATTGTGGGTACCGATCCCGAGTGAATTCGACGACTACATCGCGCGACCCAAGCACAACGACTACCGCTCCCTGCACACCGCAGTGGTCGGGCCCGGTGGCAAGACCCTGGAAGTGCAGATCCGCACCCACGAGATGCATGCGCAAGCCGAGCTCGGCGTGGCCGCGCATTGGCGCTACAAAGAAGGTGGTGCTGGTCACACAGCGGGCGGCAGTGCGGGTGGCGCGGCGATGGACAAGCGCATCGCCTGGATGCGCAAGTTGCTCGAACAGGCGGCGGACGCCGCGCGTGACGGTGAAGCGTCGCCGCTCGACGGGGTTGACAGCGAACTGGTCGAGGAGCGCGTCTACGCGCTGACCCCTAAGGGCGAAGTCGTGGACCTGCAGCAGGGGTCGACCGTGCTGGATTTCGCCTATCAAGTGCACACCGAGGTCGGCCATCGTTGCCGCGGTGCCAAGGTCGATGGCCGCATCGTGCCGCTTCACCATCAGTTGCGCAGCGGTGACCGCGTGGAGATCCTGACCGCAAAGACCTCCGAGCCCCGTCGCGACTGGTTACAGGCCGGCAGTGGTTTTCTCGCCAGCAGTCGCTCGCGTGAAAAAGTCCGCACCTGGTTCAACAAGCTGGACCGCGTGCGTAACGTGCAGGCCGGGCGTGAAATGCTGGATCGCGACTTGCGCCGGATGGGGCTGCTGCAGGCGGACCTGCAGCCGGTGCTGGGAAAATTCAACGTCGGTATCGTCGACGATTTGCTGGTGCTGGTGGCGCTGGGTGATGTCGGGCCGAACCAGGTGGGTCGCGCGTTGCTCGATCTGGAACGCGCCAATGAAGAACCTGTGCGCGGGGCTTTGCCGGCATCGCCATCGAAGTCCGCTGGCGCGATCGCGGCTGCGGGCACGGTTACCGTGCAAGGCGTCGACAACCTGTTGGCGCAAGTCGCGCGTTGCTGCCAGCCGCTGCCAGGCGAACCCATTGCCGGCTACCTGACACGTGGCCGCGGGGTGAGCGTGCATCGGCCGGACTGCGCCTCGTTCCTGCGCATGGCGGGGTTGCAGCCGGCACGGGTATTGCCGGTGGAATGGAGCGCGCATCGCGGTGGCCAGGAAGTGGCAGTCCGCATTGATGCCATCGACCGCAAATGGCTGCTCAAGGACATCACGACGCTGGTCGCGCAGCTCAACGTGCAGGTGCTCAGCGTGCACAGCGCGCCGATGCGTGACGGACACGGGCACGTGGGGATTGCGCTGCAGGTGCGCGTCTCGGATTACGGGCAGCTTGGCTTGCTGCTGGGCCGGATCGAAGGCCTTGCGGGCGTCGAGTCGGCGCATCGCGGGTGAACGCACCGCGGCGCAGGCCATTCGCTTCCGTGACGCGTCGCCGACAGGCATGGCGTGCGCGTTGGCTGGCACTGCCGACGATGCCCAGACGCGCACTCACTGCCATATTGGCTTTGCTACTGGTTGCATTCGTGCTGTCAGTGTTGTTTCGCGGCAGTATCTCGACGTGGCTGTGGCCGGATTCGCGTAGCGAGGAGCTGCAACTGCAGGCGAATGCGGCGCTTCATGCCGGCCGACTCACGGCGAGTGATGGCAGTGGCGCGCGTGAACTGTTCGAAGCCGCACTGGCGGTGAAACCCGATCAGGTGCAAGCGCGCGAAGGTTTGGGGCGGGTGGCGCTGGCGGCGTTGGAACGTGCCGGGCGCGAAATCGAACAGAAGCGTTATCCAGCGGCGCACGCCGATCTGCAACTGGCGCAGGCGCTGGATGCGCCGCGCGAACAAGTCGATCAGGTGATCGGCTCGCTGCGTGCGCATGAAACCGGGATGGGCGGTATCGATGAACTGCTGATGCGCGCGGCGTCTGCACGAGAAGCTGGCCGGCTCGACCAGGACGAAGCATCAGCATTGCCACTGTACCAGCGTGTGCTCGCATTGGAACCACGCAACCAGCATGCCGTGGAAGGTCGAGAAGATGCGCTGACTGACTTGCTGCAGCCGGCGCAGGCCGCACTGGACGCAGGCGATGCGAAAGCAGTTGCCGATTTGCTGCGGCGTGCGCAACGCTTCGATCCGGGTCATGC
>JBDSGA010000193.1:0-5379 GCA_039919235.1 Thermomonas sp.
GTACAATTCTCGCTCGCCTGACCACCCAATGCTCCGAACCGGTTGAAGCCGCTTCGGCGCTTTCTTGCAACCTGACGCAAGGCGACACTCTTGACGATTCCCGCAATCCTCGCACTTGAAGACGGCACGGTCTTCGAGGGCCGTTCCGTGGGCGCACCCGGCCTCTCAGTCGGCGAAGTGGTATTCAACACCGCCATGACCGGCTACCAGGAAATCCTCACCGACCCGTCCTACGCGCGGCAACTGGTGACCCTGACCTATCCGCATGTGGGCAATACCGGCTGCACCGACCAGGACGACGAGTCCAGAAAGGCCTGGGCGGCTGGCCTGATCGTGCGCGATGTGCCACGTCGCCCCAGCAACTGGCGCAGCCAGGTCGCGCTGCCAGAATGGCTGCAGGCACGCGGGATTGTCGCCATCGCCGACATCGATACCCGCAAGCTGACCCGGAGGCTGCGTGATCGCGGATCGCAGAACGGTGCATTGCTGGCCGGTACGACGCCTGGCGAACAGCTTGATGCCGACAAGGCAATCGAGGCCGCACGTAAATTCCCCGGCCTTGCGGGCATGGATCTGGCCAAGGTGGTCAGCACGACCAAGGCCTACGAATGGCGTGATGGCCAGCTTGACCTCGACACCGGCGAGTGGATGCGGACCGACCCCATGTTCAAGGTGGTGGCATACGATTTCGGGGTCAAGCGCAACATCCTGCGCATGCTCGTCGAGCGCGGCTGTGCGGTGACCGTCGTGCCGGCGCAGACCTCTGCCGCCGAGGTCTTGGCCATGCAGCCTGATGGCGTGTTCCTCTCCAATGGCCCCGGCGATCCGGCACCGTGCGATTATGCGATCGCCGCGATTCGTGAACTGCTCGCCGCAAAAATGCCGATCTACGGAATCTGCCTGGGCCATCAATTGCTTGGCCTGGCGGTTGGCGCGCAGACCATGAAAATGTCGCATGGCCACCATGGCGCCAACCATCCAGTGATCGACCTCGGGGCGACTGCGAGCAGTCCTGGCAGTGTGATGATCACGTCGCAGAATCATGGCTTTTGCCTTGATGAAGCCAGCTTGCCTGCGAACGTGCGGGTGACCCATCGCTCCTTGTTCGACGGCACCAACCAAGGCATTGCCCTGATTGATGCGCCCGCCTTCAGTTTCCAGGGGCATCCCGAAGCCGCGCCAGGGCCGCATGACCTGTCGTCGTTGTTCGACCAGTTCATCGCGCTGATGGCGAACAAGCAAGCAGAGGCCAACTGACATGCCAAAGCGCACCGACCTAAAGACCATCCTGATCATCGGCGCCGGCCCGATCGTGATCGGCCAGGCTTGCGAATTCGACTACTCCGGCGCACAGGCCTGCAAAGCCCTGCGCGAGGAGGGCTATCGCGTGGTGCTGGTCAACAGCAACCCGGCGACGATCATGACCGACCCGGACATGGCCGATGCGGTGTATATCGAGCCGATCAACTGGCAGACGGTCGAACGCATCATCGCGAAGGAAAAGCCCGACGCGCTGTTGCCGACGATGGGCGGCCAGACCGCGCTGAACTGCGCGCTGGACCTCGCCGACAACGGCGTACTGGAAAAGTACGGTGTCGAACTGATTGGCGCGAAACGCGAGGCCATCATGATGGCCGAGGACCGCGAACTGTTTCGCGTGGCGATGGCCGAGATCGGACTCGAATGCCCGAAGGCGGAAGTCGCGCGTTCGCTGGAACAGGCACTCGACATCCAGACCCGTGTCGGCTATCCAACCATCATCCGGCCCAGCTTCACCCTCGGTGGCAGCGGCGGCGGTATTGCGTACAACCGCGAGGAACTGATCGACATCGTTACCCGCGGACTTGAACTGTCGCCGACCGGCGAAGTGCTGGTGGAAGAGTCGGTGCTGGGCTGGAAGGAATTCGAGATGGAAGTAGTCCGCGACACCGCGGACAACTGCATTATTGTTTGTAGCATCGAAAATTTCGATCCGATGGGCGTGCATACCGGCGACTCGATTACCGTTGCCCCGGCGCAAACCTTGACCGACAAGGAATACCAGCGCCTGCGCAATGCATCGATCGCGGTGCTGCGCAAGATTGGCGTGGATACCGGCGGCAGCAATGTGCAGTTCGGCATCAATGCGCAGGACGGCCGTGTGGTCGTGATCGAGATGAATCCGCGCGTGTCGCGTTCCTCCGCGTTGGCATCGAAGGCGACCGGTTTCCCGATCGCCAAGGTGGCGGCCAAGCTCGCGGTCGGTTACACCCTGGACGAATTGAAGAACGAAATCACTGGTGGCCTGACCCCGGCCTCGTTCGAGCCCACTATTGATTATGTCGTCACCAAGATCCCACGATTCGCTTTCGAGAAATTCCCGACTGCGGACGCACGCCTGACCACCCAGATGAAGTCGGTGGGCGAGGTGATGGCGATCGGCCGCACATTCCAGGAATCGCTGCAAAAGGCATTGCGCGGTCTTGAAACCGGAAAGTGCGGGCTGGACCCGACCGGCCTCAACCTGACCGACGACATCGATCTCGCCACATTGCGCCGCGAGATGAAGGAACCCGGCCCCGAACGTATCTTCTATCTGGCCGATGCGTTCCGCGCGGGCATGTCGGTGGAAGACGTGCATGCGCTGTCGTTCGTTGATCCGTGGTTCCTTGACCAGATCGAGGACATCGTCGATGCCGAGGTGGACATCATCCATCGCGGCTTGGACGGACTGGATGCCGCGCGCCTGCGCGGCCTCAAGCGCAAGGGTTTTTCCGACATACGCATCGCCCAGCTGACCGGCACCAATGAGTCTGCGGTGCGCGCGCTGCGCAAGGCGTTCGGGGTGCGTCCGGTGTACAAGCGGGTGGATAGTTGCGCGGCCGAATTCGCGACCACCACCGCTTACCTGTATTCGACCTACGAGGACGAATGCGAGGCGCAGCCCACCAACCGCAAGAAAATCATGGTGCTGGGCGGCGGGCCGAACCGGATTGGCCAGGGAATCGAGTTCGATTATTGCTGCGTGCATGCATCCTTGGCGCTGCGCGAAGACGGCTACGAGACCATCATGGTCAACTGCAATCCGGAAACTGTTTCGACCGACTACGACACCTCCGACCGCTTGTACTTCGAGCCGCTGACGCTGGAAGACGTGCTGGAAATCGTGGAGCTCGAGAAGCCACATGGCGTGATCGTTCAGTACGGCGGGCAGACACCGCTGAAGTTGGCCAAGGCGCTCGAAGTCAATGGTGTGCCGATTATTGGAACCTCGCCAGAGTCCATCGACTTGGCCGAAGATCGCGAGCGCTTCCAGAAACTGGTTACCGAGTTGGGCCTGCTACAGCCACCGAACCGCACCGCACGCAGTGAAGACGAAGCGCTGGTGCATGCTCGCGACATCGGCTATCCGCTGGTGGTCCGCCCGAGTTACGTGCTCGGCGGCCGCGCGATGGAAGTGGTGCATGCCGAAGCCGACCTCGCGCGCTACATGCGTGAGGCGGTCAAGGTCTCGCACGATTCACCGGTATTGCTGGATCGGTTCCTCGACAACGCAGTGGAAGTGGACATCGACGTGATCGCCGATTCGACCGGCAACGTGCTGGTCGGCGGTGTGATGGAACATATCGAAGAAGCCGGCGTGCATTCTGGCGATTCATCGTGTTCGTTGCCACCGTACTCGCTGTCGGCGGACACCCAAGCACGGCTGCGCGAACAAGTAGTGATGCTGGCCAAGGCACTGAACGTCATTGGCCTGATGAACACCCAGTTCGCCGTGCAAACCGATGCTGACGGCAACGACACCATCTTCCTGCTGGAAGTGAATCCGCGGGCATCTCGCACGGTGCCGTTCGTGTCCAAGGCCATTGGCCAGCCGCTGGCCAAGATCGCCGCACGCTGCATGGCCGGCACGTCACTGGCCGAGCAGGGCGCCACCAGGGAAATCGTGCCGAAGTACTACTCGGTCAAGGAAGCGGTGTTCCCGTTTGCCAAGTTCCAGAATGTGGACCCGATCCTTGGCCCGGAAATGCGTTCCACCGGTGAGGTGATGGGCGTGGGCCGCACGTTCGGCGCTGCATTCGCGCGTGCCGAGGAAGCCGCGAATATCCGCGCGCCCAAACCTGGCAAGGCGTTCATCTCGGTGCGTGATCCGGACAAGGCGCGGGTCGTGCCGGTAGCGCGAGACATGATCGAACGTGGCTTCACCCTGGTCGCCACCGCCGGCACCGCCGACGTACTGGCTGCCAACGGGATTGCTTGCGATCGCATCAACAAAGTGATCGAGGGTCGTCCGCACATCGTCGATCTGATCAAGAATGGCGAGATCTGCTACATCGTCAACACCACCGAAGGACGCCAGGCGATCGCCGACTCCTTCTCGATCCGGCGCGAGGCCCTGCAGCATCGCGTCACGTACTCCACCACTGTGGCTGGCGCGCGTGCATTGATGCACTCGCTTGACTATCGCGGCGTCGGCGAGGTGCTGGCGCTGCAGGAACTGCACAAGGAATTGAAGTGAGACAAGCACCGATTACCGCAAAGGGCGCCGCGCGCCTGCGTCTCGAATTGGAAGAACTGAAGTCGGTCAAACGACCGAAGGTCATCGCAGAGATTGCCGAAGCGCGTGCGCACGGCGATCTCAAGGAAAATGCCGAGTACCACGCGGCGCGCGATCAGCAGAGTTTCATCGAAGGCCGCATCAAGCACTTGGAAGGCGAGTTGTCACATGCCCAGGTGATCGACGTCGCTACCCTGACTGCGGGCGACAAGGTCGTGTTCGGCGCGACCGTGCAACTGGCGGATTGCGATACCGACGAAGAGCGTACGTATCAGATCGTTGGCGACCTGGAAGCGGACATCAAACTGGGGCTGATCGCGATTTCATCGCCGGTGGCGCGTGCGCTGATCGGCAAGCACGAAGGCGATACCGCGACCATCGAAGCGCCCGCGGGCAATCGCGAATACGAGATCATCTCGGTCCGCTATCTCGAGTGAAATGCCGTGACTGTAGTGACGTGGTGACATGGCGCAACTGACGCTGTTACTGCCGGCAGGCGATCGCTTTGCCGGCGCCGTCCTGCCCGAGCCATTTGCGAAGGCATTGGGCCGCGCAGATCAGAAAGACGAGGCGCCAGGTGAACAGGCGCAGCTGGCACGTCACTTCAAATTACTACCGCACCCATGGCCGCCAGCGGCGTTGACCAGAGCCGCGGATTGCGGCGCAGAGGACACGCGATTGTCGGCGTGGTTGCGCGCCGACCCGGCGTACATTCGCCCCGACATCAACGGTGCGCGCCTGCTGGCTACCGGCGCCGCGTTGTCGATCTCCCAGCAGGACGTGGATGCGTTTTTGCCAGCGTTGCGCCCACTGTTTGGCGATACCGGCTTCCTGTTGGATGC
>JBDSGA010000194.1:0-5178 GCA_039919235.1 Thermomonas sp.
TGATGGCGACCGTGCTGTTGCTGTTCGTGGGCATGTACAAGTTCCCCGATCAGGTCATCGGGGTGATGGCCGGGCCGTTCTACCTCGACTCGGGTTTCAGCAAGGCTGACATTGCCACCGTGTCCAAGCTGTTCGGGGTCTGGATGGGGATTGGCGGCGCGTTTCTCGGCGGGGTCGCGGTTGCGGCTTTCGGCTTCCGCCGCATGCTGCTGGTCGCCGCAATCGGGGTGGCCTTGTCCAACTTGGCATTCCTGCTGATGGCGCACAACCCCGGCCAGCTCTGGGCGTTCTATGCGGCGCTGACGGCAGACAACCTGTTCCAGGGATTTGCCGGCGTGGTCTTGATTGCATTTGCATCGTCGTTGACCGACCGCAACTTCACCGCCACCCAGTTCGCGCTGCTGGTCTCGCTGGCAAACCTGCCAGGCAAGTTCGTGGGCGGTGCGTCCGGTTACATCGTGGAAGCGACTTCCTACAGCACCTTCTTCGCCATGAGCACACTTACTGTGGTGCCCACTTTGCTGTTGCTGGCATGGCTGTGGCCACGGATCCGGGAACCCGGCAAAAGCGGTTGAGCTTGCCCTGCGCCGTCCCTCGGGTTAGATAGGAGCTGCGTTCCCCCGCGCAAGCAAGGAAATCCTGTCATGCCCGAAATCACCCTGCAAAACATCAGGCCAAAACTCGTCGAGCGTATCCAGCGGCTCGCCGAGCTCCAGGGCTTGGCCATTGATGTCGTCACCTCCGAGGCGCTCACGCTTGGTGTGGACGCTATCGAGGATCGCGTGCGCAAGCAGTTGCTCAATACCCGCGAACAGGTCGCTTTGAAAGATGCGATCGAACAGATCCAGAAGGTGCCGGACGCTGCGTTCGGCATGATCGGGCGGGTGAAGCCACCGCGATGAGTCAGGCCGGGTAGATCGCGCCCAGCACACGCAGGCCAGCCGCGCCGGTGACGGCGGGCAGGTTGCCCGGGCGAGCTGCCAGGGTTTCTCGCGCCAGCCATGCGAACGCCATCGCCTCCACGAAATCCGGATCCAACCCGTGCGACGCGCTTGACGCCACGGCGACGCCTGGCAATGCCCGGGCCAACGCATCCATCAGCAGCGCGTTATGCACGCCACCGCCGCAGGCGATCAGCCGTTGCGTGTGTGGTTGCGCGGTCGCCAGCGCGTTCACGATCGTGCGCACACTGAGTGCAAGCAGCGTGGCCTGCACGTCGGCGGGCACCTCTTCGCCGTGCAACTTGGATTCAACCCATGCCAGGTGAAACTGGTCGCGGCCGGTGGACTTTGGCGGCGACTTGGAGAACCAAGGTTCGTCCAGCAGCCGTGACAACAGTGCCTCATCGACATGGCCTTGCTGCGCGAACGCGCCATTGTCATCGTACGCATGGCCGGTGTGACGCAGGCACCAGGCATCCATCAAGCCGTTGGCGGGGCCGGTGTCGAACCCACGCACCTCACCCTGTTTCGGCAGCAAGGTGACGTTGGCGATGCCGCCCAGGTTGAGCACGGCGCGGTCTTCCTCGGGCGAATGCAGCGTCGCGGCATGGAACGCCGGGACCAGTGGGGCGCCGTGGCCACCCGCAGCGACATCGCGGCGGCGGAAATCGGCAACGACGCGAACGCCACATCGCTCGGCGATCGTGGCCGGGTCACCCAGTTGCAACGTGAACGGCACTGCGCCATCCGGGCGGTGGCGCAGGGTTTGTCCGTGCGATCCGATCGCTTCAAGATCACCAGCATCGATGCCGGCAGCGTCCATCGCATCACGGGAAGCCTGTGCGAATGCACGACCGATCCGCACGTCGAGTTCGCCCACATCGTCCAGCGTCAACGTAGCCGCATGCTGGCCAAGTTCCACCAGGCGCGCGCGCAGCGTCGCTTCCCATGGATAGGTGCGAGCGAATACCAGTTGCGGCGGGGCATGCGCGTCGTCGCCCACGAATCGCACCAGCGCGGCATCGATGCCGTCTGCACTGGTGCCGGAGATCAGGCCAAGGTAGTGCCGCTCAAGTGCTGGATTCGACATGCCGGGCAGTATCGCATCGCGATACTCGCCATCGCGAAGTGTCGTGTGTCAGCCTTTCTTGTTGCTTCTTGCAGGCGAGACTGTCGCGGCCACGCGTGTGTCGTCTTCGGGCGCATAGATCACGTTCTCGACCTCGCGGATCTTGTCCAGTGCGCGCCGGGTGTCGTGCTTGAACGCGACCAGTGCAGCGCCACTCAACGGCTGCGGTGGCGGCAGGGTCATCTTCATCGGGTTCATGTGCACGCCGTTGACCCTGAATTCGTAATGCAGGTGCGGACCTGTTGCCAAGCCGGTGCTGCCCACGTACCCGATCACCATCCCTTGCGCCACGCGTTGGCCTGCGTGGATCTTGGCAAACCGTGACATGTGGCCGTACAGCGTCGTGCGGCCGCCGCCATGGTTGAGGATCACCGCATTGCCGTAACCGCCCTTGCGGCCGACGAATTCGATCCGCGCATCGCCAGCAGCCATGATCGGTGTACCGGTTCCAGCTGCATAATCGATGCCCATGTGGCCGCGCATGCGGCCGAGCACCGGATGTTTGCGCATGCCAAAGCCGGAACTGATCCGGGCATACGGAATCGGCATGCGGATGAAGGGACGTTTGAGCGAGCGACCATCGGGCGTGAAGTATTCGGGCTTGCCATCGCGCAGGTAACGGAATGCACTCTTGAGCTTGCCATCCATGGTGAAGGTCGCGGCCAGCACCGGCCCGGTATTGACCAGTTGCCCATCCTTCCAGGTCTGATCGACGACCACGCTGAAGCGGTCGTTCTGATCCAGGTCGGAATTGAAGTCGATGTCGTACTTGAACATCTCGTCGGTCAACTGGCTGAGCTGTTTGCTGCCCAAGCCCACGGCCCGGGCCGACGTGAACAGTGATTTGCCCACCACGCCACTCAAGACCACGGTGCGGGTGGTGACTTCATGCGCGACGTCATGTTCACGTAATGCGTTGCCATCGAACTCGAGTTCGACAGGCTCGCCATTGACGCCGTACTTGCCCATGTCGATACGCATGGCGCGCACGCTGCCATCCGCCGGCAGGTTGAAGCTGAGTTCGGTGCCCGGGCGCATGCGCCGCAACATCGGCTGGATCTTCGGGTGCTGCATCACGTCATGCAACTGGCGCTGGGGAATTCCCAGTTCGGTGAACACGCCACTGAGCGTTTGGCCCGGCTTGAGCGAGACGCTCTGCCAATGATCCGATATGGTGCCGTGCTGGCCACCAAGTTGCGGCAAAGGCAGCGACAGCGTCATCCGCTGCGCCTGAACAGGCGATTGCATCGCGGTGGAAAACCCGGGGACGATCGATGCGGCAAGTGCACCGATGGTTGCGAACAAGCTGGCATGCAGCCAGTGGCGGCGGGTCCAGCGACCATTGAAGGTATGTGGCAATCGAGGGGTGGAAAGATTTGCCGCGGCGGCAATATTCGCCTTGGCGCGTTCCAGATTGTCGCGACGCACGGCCTCATGGCTGAAATCCGTCATGCGTTTGTTCCCCTCGGCGTGACGATCGCGTCAAGGGCGTACCATAATCATGTGAAATACATGCGTCAACTCGTTGAATCGCCAGATCTTTTTCTTCGTCACGTTTTAACGCTACTTTAACGCCCTCTTTTGCAAGCGCGGTCACGGTTCGTGCCGCTTAGCGAGTGTCCACGTGTCCGATTTGCAACATGCCCTCGACCTCATCGCTCGCGGCAGCGATGAAATCCTAAAGCGCGAAGAGCTTGAAGCCCGCTTGGCCGCGTCGCTGAAGAGCGGGGGCCGCCCGCTGCGGGTCAAGGCCGGCTTCGACCCAACTGCCCCCGACCTGCACATCGGCCATACTGTGTTGCTCAACAAGATGCGGCAGTTCCAGGATCTCGGCCATCAGGTGATCTTCCTGATCGGCGACTTCACCGGGATGATTGGTGACCCGACCGGCAAGAACATCACCCGCAAGCCGCTCACCCGCGAAGACGTGTTGGCCAATGCCGACACGTATGCCCACCAGGTGTTCAAGGTGCTTGACCGCGAACGCACCGAAGTGCGCTTCAACAGCGAGTGGTTCGGCGCGATGACGGCCGCCGACATGATCAAGTTGGCAGCGCAGCACACCGTGGCGCGCATGCTGGAACGCGATGACTTCGCCAAGCGCTACGGCGCGCAGCAGTCGATCGCCATCCACGAATTCCTCTACCCCTTGGTGCAGGGGTACGACTCGGTGGCACTCAAGGCGGATGTCGAGCTTGGCGGCACCGACCAGAAGTTCAACCTGCTGATGGGGCGCGGGCTGCAGGAACATCATGGCCAGCGGCCGCAAATCGTGCTGACGATGCCGCTGCTTGAGGGTCTCGATGGTGTGCAGAAGATGAGCAAGTCGCTCGGCAACTACATCGGAATCGATGAGCCAGCGATCGACATCGTGACCAAGACGATGAAGATCGGTGATGACCTGATGTGGAAGTGGATCGACCTGCTCAGCTTTGAGATTGGCGTTGATGAAGCCAGGTCATTGCAGCGTGATATCCATGCGGGCGGGCTCAATCCGCGCGACGTCAAGTTACGCCTGGCGCGTGAATTGGCAGCGCGTTTCCACGGCGATGCGGCTTCGGAGCAGGCGGTGGCGGGCTGGCATGCAGTCGTGCGCGGTGAGGGCGATGTGGGGAATCTGCCGCTGCATGACGTCATGGTGCCGGTAGCGGGCCTGCGCATCGCAGCCCTGCTGGTGGCAGCCGGGCTGATGCCCAGCAACTCGGAAGCCAATCGCAAGCTGAAGGAACGTGCCGTGCGCATCGATGGCGAAGTGTTCGAAGACGCCTCGCGGCTGTTCTTTCCGGGCTTTGAAGGCGTGCTGGCCGTTGGTAAACGAAATTTTACCAGGGTAAATCTTCGCGATGACAGCCGATCCTGAATTTCCGTACTGACAGGACTTGCGGCACTGCACCAATTCTCGCTATGCTTATCGACCCGCTGAACTGGATCGCGAATACATTCGCAGACCACTGAAGCAGGGCGCTAAAAATCTACTTCACGCGGTATTGACGGAAGTAGAAAAGCTTGTATGATGTGCGGCTCGCTTGAGCAGAAGTGCTCTAGCAACGGGAAAGGCGCTGAGGCCGGACCTTGAGATCTTTGACAGTGTGCGCAGGTGACTTGTGC
>JBDSGA010000195.1:0-3843 GCA_039919235.1 Thermomonas sp.
AGGTCGTGGAGCTGGAAGCCAGGTTGGTGACATTAGCCGCGCAACTGGCGGATCCGAAGGTTTACGCCGACAAGGCGCGGGTGGCCGACTTGGGCCGCGAGCAGGCCACGTTGCAGTCGCGCCTGGAAACCGCGGAAGCCGATCTGATGACTTTGTACGAAGACGCCTGATTCAGCCAACTAAAAGAGCAGTCCAAGGTTGAATTGGTGCGGAATGCCCGCAGAATCAGCACACGTCCTTTCAGTTCAGCCCCGCCAATGCCGATTTATGCGTTTGCTTGCGAAGCCTGTGGCCATGCGTTCGACCGCCTGCAGAAATTGTCCGATGCCGATCCCACCGTATGTCCCGTCTGCGGGGCATCGCCGGTGCGTCGCCAGCTGACTGCACCGCAATTTCGATTGGCCGGAGGCGGTTGGTACGAGACCGACTTCAAGAAAGAAGGCGACAAGAAGCGCAACCTGGCGGGTGGCGACGGCGATGGAGGCAAGTCCGAGCCGGCGGCCAAGTCTGATTCCAAGCCTGTAGCCAAGCCTGCAGCCAAGCCTGCAGCCAAGCCGGACAGCAAGCCTGCCGGCGAAACCAAGACGGCCGCGCCTGCCACTCCGGCCAAGCCTGCTGCCGATTGAGCCGGCGCCGATGCATCACCACCGGCTAAAATAATCGGCTTGCCGGCATGGCCGGAACCGTTTCCCGGAGTTTTACGATGCGTACCCATTTTTGTGGCTTGATCGACGAAGCCCTGATCGGCCAGACCGTTACGCTGTGCGGTTGGGCGGACGTTGCCCGCAACATGGGCGGGCTTTGCTTCATCGATCTGCGTGACCACGAAGGCATCGTCCAGATAGTGGCTGAGCCAGAGCCTGGCGTAGCGGGTAATGAGGAGGTCATCTCAGTCGCGGCCAAGATTGGTTACGAAGACTGCCTGCGCATCACCGGCGTGGTGCGCGCGCGCCAGAGCGTCAACGCCAAGATCAAGACGGGTCAGGTCGAAGTGGTGGCCACCAGGATCGAGGTGCTGAACAAGGCCGAGCCACTGCCGTTCCACGCCCATGAAAACGCGGGCGAGGAAACACGCCTGAAATACCGCTACCTCGATCTGCGTACGCCTGAAATGCAGCGCAAGATGCGCATCCGCACCAAGCTGGTCGCGGCGTTGCGTGCATGGCTCGACGTGCGCGATTTCCAGGACATCGAAACCCCGATCCTGACCAAGGCCACGCCGGAAGGCGCGCGCGATTTCCTGGTGCCGGCACGCATGCACCCGGGCGAGTTCTATGCGTTGCCGCAGAGTCCGCAGTTATTCAAGCAGATCCTGATGATCGCCGGCTTCGACCGCTACTACCAGATTGCACGTTGCTTCCGTGATGAGGCTCTGCGCGCGGACCGCCAGCTCGAATTCACCCAGCTCGACATGGAGTTCGCGTGGGTAACCGAGCGCGATGTGCAGGACACCACCGAGGCGATGATCCGCGACATCTTCCGCCTGGTGATGGACGTGGAATTGGGCGAATTCCCGCGCCTCAGTTATGCCGAGGCGATGCGTCGGTTCGGTTCGGATAAACCCGATCTGCGCATCGAGATGGAACTGGTCGATGTCGCGGCATTGGTGAAGGACAGCGAATTCAAGGTGTTCACCGATTGGGCAGGCCATGACGAGGGTCGCGTGGTCGCGTTGCGCGCTCCCGGTGGCGCGGCGTTTTCGCGCAAGCATGTGGACGACTACGCCGCGCACGCTGCCAAGTACGGCGCGAAAGGTCTTGCCTATATCAAGCTGGGCGAAGACGGCACGGTGACCTCGCCAATCGCCAAGTTCTTCAGCGAAGATGCGTTCAAGGCGCTGGTCGCGGCCTGCGGATTGCAGAACGGCGACATCGCGTTCTTCGGCGCCGGCACCTACAAGACCGTCAGCGATTTCATGGGCGCGCTGCGCCTGAAACTGGGCAAGGATCTGGGGCTTGTCGCCGATCGCTGGGCGCCGCTGTGGGTGACCGATTTCCCGATGTTCGAATGGGACGAGGACGAATCCCGCTACGTCGCCTTGCACCATCCGTTCACCGCGCCGGCGGTCGATTCCATCGACGACCTGCGTGCGAATGCGAAGACCGCAGTGTCGCGCGGCTACGACATGGTGCTCAACGGCAATGAAATTGGCGGCGGTTCGATCCGTATCCACAATTCGGCGATGCAGTCGGCGGTGTTCGAGCTCTTGGGCATCGGTGCCGAGGAAGCGCAGGGCAAGTTCGGCTTCCTGCTGGATGCGCTCAAGTACGGTGCGCCGCCACATGGTGGCATCGCGTTCGGCATTGACCGCATCGCCGCGCTGATGGCCGGCACCGAATCGATCCGCGACGTGATCGCATTCCCCAAGACCACCACCGCGCAGTGCCTGATGACCGGCGCGCCGAGCGAAGTGCCGGACAAGCAACTGGCCGAAGTGCATGTGTCGGTTCGGCCGAAGGTTGTTAGGGAAATGGGGTCAGAGTGAAGTTTCCTGACCAGGAATATCGCGAACGCCACGCATCGTCGGCAGGAAATTCACTCTGACCCCATTTCCCGGGCTCCTCCATGACCACCAACATCCGCCAAGCCACGATCGATGACGCCGCCACGTTGGCAGACCTCGGCCGGGTGACCTTTATCGAAGCGTTCGGGCACCTCTATACGCCCGAAGATCTGCAGGCCTTCATCGACGACAGTCATTCCATCGCAGCCTATGCGCGCGCGCTGGCGAATCCTGACTACGCGCTGTGGCTGGCCGAGCAAGCGGGCGTCGCGATTGGTTACGCACAAGCAGGCCCGTGCGGCTTGCCACATGTAGAAGCGCAAGTAGGCGATGGCGAACTGAAGCGGCTGTATCTATTGCACGATGCACAGAACAGCGGGGTTGGCGTGGCCCTGCTGGACGTCGCGCTGGCATGGCTGGAACGCGATGGGCCACGCACGCTGTGGATCAGCGTGTGGTCGGAGAATTACGGGGCGCAACGTTTTTACGGTCGCCACAGGTTCGAATACGCCGGTGAATACGAATTCATCGTGGGTGAGCAACGCGATCGCGAATTCATGTATCGCCGCAAGCCTGTTCTGGCATGACCAACCGCGTCTTGCTGGTGCACGGCCTGTGGATGCGCAGTTTCAGCATGCGCTGGCTGGCGACGCGGCTGCGTAGCCAAGGGTTTGATACCAAGTTGTTCGGCTATTACAGCTTGTTGCAGGACACCGACGCCGTGGTGGCGCGGCTGGCCGATGCCATCGGCGAACAACCCGGCACCCATGTGGTGGCGCATAGCTTGGGCGGCCTGCTCACGCTGCGGGCTGCGGAGCGTATTGGTGTCAGCGAGACAGGGCGCATCGTTTGCCTGGGATCGCCGCTGGCTGGCAGCCAGGCCGCGACCAGCATCGTGAACAAGATCCCGGCTGGTGCCAGTATCGTCGGGCACAACCGCGGCTTGCTGGCATCTGGCATCGACCACATCCCGACTGGCTTGCAGGTCGGCGCGATTGCGGGCTGCGTGCCACGTGGACTGGGCGGCGTGGTGGCGCACTTCGCCTGCGAGCACGACGGCACCGTCGCCATCCCGGAAACACGCGTGCCCGGCCTGGCTGATCACTGGGTCGTGCATGCCAGTCATACCGGCCTGCTGTTCTCCGATGCGGCGGTGCGCCAGTCGGCCACATTCCTGCGCGAAGGGCGGTTCGAGCACAGTCGCCAGCCAGCCGCCGTATAATTCGCGCCTTTCCTGCAACAACAAGCTGACAACGCATGGGACGTGGTCCATCCATCGAAGGCCGCAAGAACGCGGTGGACGCCAAGCGCGGCAAGATCTTCACCAAGGTCATCCGCGA